>JAYVKA010000245.1:0-5305 GCA_043768885.1 Planctomycetota bacterium | reverse complement strand
CCCAGTCCTGGCCACAAGCAATTCCCAGGGACGAGAAAACGAGCAGGGCGCAAACTGGCGCGAGCGAAAGGAAATTCCGGAACGTCATGGTGTCGAAGTCACCTGTCAGAAAGAAGCGGCGGTCTCAAGGCAAACTACCTGGTATCACCGCTTTATTCTATGGAACAAGCCGAATTTCCAAAAGCCGGACAAGTTTGCTTCGGCAGATTACCCATTTTCCGGTCGAGATGCGTTTCATCGGACCTTTGGGGTTCGCCTGTGTACCAGGATTTGAGAATTGGCAGTCCGGAAATCATTCGATTGAAAATCGGATTGGGCCGGCCCCGGTTCGCCCGCTTCACCCAACTCCGCGCTGACATCACCTGTTTTCGTTGCGTCGATGCGCCACAGATGTCCCACGCCATCGCCATGTTCGGGGTCATGCCCCCCGCTGATCAACACTGAATTTTCGAAAAACACGGGGATGCCGATCAAGTCGTTCCTGTCGCCCTGCCCCCCGATCGCTAATTTTGAGGCTTTGGGGTTCCCGTCAAACTTCCAGATAATCTCTCCATCATCTTCAGGCCGGAGCGCATACAGCCAACCATCGCCGCCAGGAAAATAGACTTGCACTTGACGATTCACATCGCCCACCGCAGGACTCGACCACTGGCCGTGCATGATTTTGTTGAGTCGATCCGCTTGAAAGATTTCGACGCGGCGAGCCACCACTCATGGGCCCATCAGCGGTTTCGGCCAAATTCGAAGCCGTCGGATTCTGACTGAACGTCGTCAGTGGGCAAAAAAATGCCAAAGACAAATCATGAACAAGCATCGCAAGCATGTTTCCAACAATCACGGCGGAGGACCGCCGTGCTACTTTCAAATCACTACCTGCCTCGCAAACCGGTCAACAGCGCCTCGATTTTGTCATGCGTCAGCATGCTGGCTGAAATAACGAGAACCCGCGACGGTTGCCAATAGGCAATCACCGCTTCCCCGCCGCTCCCGCTCCAATTGTCGGGTTCGATGGTTTGCCGGATCAGGTTGATTAGTTCGTTCCCCCAATCGTCGCCCGGAGCGAAATTTCCGGTCAGCACCAATCCTTCGTAGGCTGGCCCGCCAAGTTGGGCTCCGGTGATCCGGATATGCTGGGTCATCAGCCGCTCCTTGAACCGCAACTGGCCATACTTTTCCGCATCCATCGATTCGGCCCCGGCAGATTTTTCAAGGCTCTTATCCAAATCCCGCTGCATGTCGTTCAGCCGCGAAGCGATCCTTGCCCGTGCCCCAGCCAATACCCCCGAGGTCGCGAACCGTCCGTGAATCACCAACTCGGCATGCAGCAAACAAAGATCAATGATCGCCGCTGTCAACTCGCCATCAACGGCTGATTTGGATTTCGTGATCGCCGCATTCGTGTCCATCCGCAACGTGCGAATCTCGCGATCTGTTGAAGCGGACTGTGCAAAAGAAGGGCTGTTCGTGACAGCCAACGAACCCAGGGCAAAACAACCCGCAATAAAGAAACGGATCAACATGGCTCAACCTCTTTCCTGCCCCGGAAGAGCCCAATCCTAAACGATCCCGAATCAAAACTCCAGACTTATTCCGTCAATTGCGGTTCGCGAAATCCCTTTGGAAACGGAAACCGAAACGCGATGTAGCCACAAACAATCCCGATCGCGGCCCCGGCGGCCGTGTCGGACGCCCAATGCGCGTGTCCCATTACCCGCTGCAAACAGGCCAAGACCGCCAGCGCGGCAAAAAAATATCGTCCCCGGGGATACATGATCGACAACATGACCGCCAATACCGCCGCTTGACCAGAATGCCCCGACGGAAACGAATCGGTGAGATATCTGCCGTTTTGCAATGCAAACTCATGTCCGGAACTGGAATACAGTGTGCCGATCCACGAGTGTTCGTCACCTGAAAAACCGGGATAGAACTGTGCCGGACGAAATCGAAGGACCAGAATCTTGATGTAGTTTATGGTCATTCCGGTCAGTCCCCATCCGAAGACCAGCCGAATCACATCCCGCCATCTTTCCGGCATCAGAGAAATCACTCCGGCCAGAATCAAAAGGGCTCCGCTACCGTGCCCGAACAACTCCATCAGGTTGATCGCTTTGCACACGTCACCCGAAACATTGTCAATGTCCAACCATGTTGCGATCCATGAATCGAGCGGCAAAAAAATCGCAAACGCGCCACACGTCAATACAAACCAGGCTACGGTCCGCTTGCCGGACGGTTTTCCAGTCCTGATCGCCAAGCGGTTTTGTGAACCCGTATTCATTCGTCGATATGACGGATTTCGTCACGCAAAGTGTGATCGGTTGTGAACCAGGCGAATGCGCCGAGCGCGGCGACTGCCAACAGCGTCAATCGAAATACAAAAGCAACAAGGACTTCCGAGGTTCCAGCCCCAGCCGCCCCCGACTCTGCCGTCGTCATAAATCCCCGGTAAAGAAATGGCAATGCGGCTTCCATCGCGCCGATTCCACCTGGCAACGGAAAACTGTTCGCCACCATCGAAATCGGCGCGATCACCAGATGTTCTCCCAGTCCAGGATGGTTACCTGGCAAGAACATGGCGACGGACCAAATGCCGATAGCAAAGAACACGTTGACGACCATGCTCAATCCGAAGCCACCTGCGATCGCGTCGGGCCGGTTTCGGTAGAGCATAAAGATCGCCGTCATCCGCTGAAGGATCGGGCCGACCTTTGGCAGACCCGTCAGTTTGCGAAACCATTTTGTTTTTCGAAAACGGGAGACCTGAAGCATCGCCAATATGCCGACGATACCGACGACCGAAATGACCAGGCTTGCATAACACATCCACTGGATCGCCTGAATGCTGGCCGAATCGCCACTTGTGGCCAGCCTGTCCCGACACCACCAGTAACCGATGGCTGCGAACAAGAACATGGTAAACATGCCGATCGCGCGGTCGAGAAAAACGCTCGCCACTGCTTCGGCCCGACGCCCCGGAGACTTTCGCGCCGCGTACCAGGCCCGCAATCCGTCACCGCCAACGACTCCAAAAGCGACCAGAGAGAAAAAAGTTCCGATCAATCCGATCTTCAGGGATGCCGATACGGTCAGAGGCAATTCCAGGGCATGACCCATCCAGTACCACCGAATGAAACCGGTGAAGTGAGCGGCCAGGCTGGCCAGTAGAGCAACACCCAACCACTCCCAATGTTTCTCCCCCGATACCAGCCTTTCGAACTGCCCTTCCGCCCACGCTCCCCAGGCCAGCCAGGCCAGAATGGCGGCTGACAAGACGATTTTGGCCGCGATTATCCAGCGTTTGGCTGATGATTTACGAGGGGCGTTCATCCGGGTCCGGCAGGATTGGCTTATTTGGCTTTCAGTGATTTGGGATCGACCAATCTAGTTGCCGACCCGAAAACCGGCGATAGCAAAACGCTCGGCGGGCGATCCAGCCGGGCACCCTGGCCCGGTTCCGTACAGGTCCTTCCCGTCAAAAAATGCCAGTTTCCGGCTAACAACGGGCTTTTTTATAGTTTGCTATCCTGGTATATTCATCGCGTTGGTTTGCCGAATGTTAGTCATGCCGGGTCTTCGAGTTTTCGGTCCCTAGATGCTCTTTCGATCGTTCCACCTGGCGGGTTGCCATTTCAACCCCTTTCTGTAATGGCCCGGAAAGTGAAAAACAGGGCTGATTTTCCCATACCACTGGAGATGAAAAGTGGGACGAAAACTGTATTGTGGCAATCTGGCATTCAATGTTACTAGTTCGGAATTGGAAGAGTTGTTTGGCCAGTATGGCACGGTCCAAAGCGCACAAGTGATTTCTGATCGTGAGACCGGAAGAAGCAAGGGATTTGGATTTGTAGAAATGGGCACCGATCAGGAAGCCCAGGCGGCAATCGAAGGCTTGAATGAGCACGAACATGATGGTCGTCGTTTGACTGTTAACGAAGCACGTCCTCGCGAAGAGCGTGGCGGTGGTGGTGGTGGTGGTGGTGGTGGCGGCGGTCGTGGTTACGGCGGTGGTGGCGGTGGTCGCAGCGGCGGCGGCGGTGGCTACGGCGGCGGCGGTGGTGGTGGCGGTCGAGACCGCGATCGCTACTAAAGTACCCGTTGATTTCTGTTAAATACCAATGACCGGTGGCATTCAAACCACTGGTCATTTTTTTTCGGCGTGGCATAGGCTTCCAGCCTGTGATTGAGAAACAACACAGGCAGATGCAAGTGCCACGTTGGTTTTCAATCTGCCATTCAACCAGAATCGCGAGCCCGAAATTTCAATTCCTGAACCAGCCGCTCCGGACGCTGCCGAAGTCGCGATGCTTGCCGAGTTCGCGTCGATGTGGGCTGAGGCCGATTCGCTTTGGGAAAGCAACCAGTCGAAACCAGCCTGGCAGGGATACGTAAGTGCTGATTACATGGCCGTCTACAAATCTCTAGCCGCGCTTCAAGGCCGCGCGTCGACTTTTCTCGAATGGGGTTCCGGACTGGGGATCGTGACGATCATGGCCAGCCGCATGGGATTTGACGCGTGGGGAATCGAGTCGGAGTCGGAACTCGTCGATCACTCAAAGAATTTTGCCAAAACGTATGGCCCCAAAGCCCGCTTTGGTCTGGGAAGCTTTATCCCCGATGAGTTCCAGTGGAACCCGGCCGAAGACGACTTGTTCCGCACCGCAATTGACGCCGCATCCGCTTATGGCGATCTCGATATGGAACTACGCGACTTCGATTTGATCTACGCCTATCCCTGGCCCGACGAACAGGGACTGTTCAAAAGCATCGTCCGCCAATTCGGCTCCAGCCAGGCAATCCTGCTGATGTACGACGCCCGCGAAGGAATGATCCGCGATCAATTCACAGACCGTTGATCCTGCGCGTTTGGAAATACGCTGATTTCAGACCTACTGCAGCCTCAACGCAAAAAACAACGCAATGCCAATGCTGGCTATCACGGCACCGACGACTATGGCAACAATCCGGCCTTGAGAACGGTCTTTCAGACCATGGTAAATGCCAAACAATCCGACAAAGACCAGCCAGGCAAAGAACAAAGCCGCGAACGGTCCATAGCCATTCGCCCGGCCCCAACCGGTCAGGGAAATCGCGACGACCGTGGTGACCAGAAACATGGAGGATAATTTCCATTGCCCCCAAATGCCCGAACCTTGCTGTGCGGATACTCTTTGAAAGGCGAATTCGAAATCAAAAATGTCCTGATAGTGATCCACAGAGTGCTTTCCGGTCTGAATCACAAATCCGGCGTCCACCAGTGCGTTGACAACAACTCCAAAATCATTGCACGATCGAATTTCCCAAC
>JAYVKA010000244.1:0-14429 GCA_043768885.1 Planctomycetota bacterium | reverse complement strand
CGGGTGGATTGTTTGCAACCGGGGGCAACACTTTGAGACTGGATGTTTCGTCGGTCAACGACAATCCGGTCGCGAGCAACGCAACGGATTCAACCAGTGAAGACACTGCTTTGTCTGGCAACGTTGCAGGCTCCGATATTGACAGTCCGTCGTCGGGCTGGAGTTATCAGCTGTTGAGCGGCCCGGCCAATGCCAGCAGTTTTGTCTTGAACTCCGACGGCTCGTTCACTTATCAGCCAGCCCAGGACTTCAACGGCAGTGACAGTTTTGTGTTCCGCATGCTGGATGGTCAGGGCGGTACATCGGACGCGACGGTGACAATCAATGTCGCGCCAATCAACGACGCTCCGATGTCGATCGCGGATTTGTTCGCGGTATTCCAGGGAACAACGCTGACGGAAACGCTGGGTGTTCTGGCAAACGATTTCGATGTGGACAATGATCCGCTGCTTGCGGTTCTGTTGACTTCACCATCCTCGGGTACGCTAACGTTCAATCCCGACGGGACTTTCCAGTACACACCTGCGATCGGCTTTGTCGGTGCCGTCCAATTCAGCTACTTGGCATCGGATGGCCAAGCCAACGGAACGCCAGTACAAGTGACGATTAATGTTGACGTCGGATCGGGCGGACCAACCGGCGGCGGCGGAGGCGGCGGTGGAACTGGCGGCGGCGGTGGAACTGGCGGCGGTGGTGGAACTGGCGATGACGACAAAAATGACGATTCGCTGTTGGTCGGCCCCGGCAATTTGAAGGCTCTGCTGGCCCGTTTGTCCCGCAATGGCGACGGGGCTGACACGATCGACGCTCGACCCGGCAACTCTTCACCGAAAGTTTCCGCAGTACTGCGGTCGATCTCAAGCGAACAAGTCAAAAGCGAATTTGCTGAATTCAACCTGATCGAACAACTGGCCACTGCCCTGGACAAACGCGACAGGGGCGATGGCCTGTTGGAACTCGAGTTACGCGTGGGTGGACCGAAACTAATATTCTCGATGGACGGAATCTGGGAGAGTCTGGTTGGAGCCGAACAGGACGGCCTTGCATCCAGCCAGTTGTTCAGCGTTTCACCGCTGGCGATGGGCACCGGGACCGTAACATTTGCGGCCGCAATCACGTACTTGTTATGGTATCTGCGGGGCGGCGTACTCATGGCGACTTTCCTTTCGCAGATTCCTACCTGGCGGATGATTGATCCACTGCCGATTCTGGAATCGTCGCGCGAGAATAAGCGGGAAATCAAGGACGACATGCAGTCGTTTTTCGGGTAGTACTTTCCAGCGCAGTCGATACATCGAACGGAACGGAACTCCGTTCCCATTGGGTTTGGAACGTTCTGGTTACCGACGATGTTTGTCGAAAAACCTCGTCGTCGTTTTCAAAATTGCGTAAATAATTTGGTCCGGCGATTGTCTTATGGCAGATACCGATTCTTTGGGTTGTGCCAGGCAATCCGGTTTTGCGGGTCAGATTGACTTTGCCGCAGCCGCCACCGCCAAGTGCCTGATCCGGCACGAAAACCGCGATAATCGGCCCGGATTGTAAGGTATAAGCAAGCTGGATAGTTCGCGCCCATGCGCGCGCTGTTTGTTTGCATTCCTGCCTTGTCTGGGCAGTTACAGGCTGAATTCATGTTTAAAATCAAAACGGCATCGCGACTCGCGCTGTTCATAACGATGATTGTCGCCGGAAATCTCTGGCTGGCAATGGCGTTTCGTTTTGCGCCGAATCCGGCCGAAAGTGAATTCCAGTCGCGATTGAAAGAGGCCCAGTCTTTGGCCTGTTCCGGCGCTGCATTTGCCGAGTCCGGACGCCTGGCGGATTTTGAACGCCTTCTGGAAAATATTTGCCAACACAACCCGACGTTGATTTCAGCTGGCCTTTCCCGGCCGACGGGCGGCTATCGAATTGAAGTCGGCGAGCATTCGAAAAACTGGATCGCCACGGATGGACAGGCCGACCAGATTTCTGTGGCGATTCAGGCCAACAATCAGGACTGGGGGAATCTGCAGCTGAAGTATGGACCGCTGCTTCAGGCAAGCGGCCCCTTCGGATGGATTCTCAGCTATCCAACAAACTACATCCTGTTTGTTTCCTGCACCACCTGTCTGTTGGCGTGGGTGATGTTCTCCAGGGTTTTTCGTTACCTCGATCCGTCGAAGGTTGTTCCCGGTCGTGTTCGATCGGCGCTGGATACGCTGGCCGAGGGATTGGTTCTGCTCGATCCTGCCGAAACGATTGTTCACGTGAATGAATCGTTCGGCAGAATGCTGGGTGTCGAACCGAACAGCTTGATTGGCGAAAAGCTTGAAAAAATGGCCTGGAAGAAACCGGAGAGCATGGAAGACACCGAACTTCCATGGACTACCGCGCTGCAGAACCGAAAAGAACTGAACGGACAAGTCCTTCAACTGGAGATTGGCGGTGAGATCAGGCAATACCTGGTCAACGCGAATCCGATTATCGCAGACCAGGGAAAATCGTGCCGGGGCGTGCTGATCAGCTTTGACGACGTAACACAACTGGAAAGAAAGAAACAGGACCTTGCCGAATCGTTTCTGTCGTTGCGCAATTCCCGTGACGAGATTCGTCGGCAAAACGAGAAACTCAAGTTCCTGGCTTCACGCGATCCGCTGACTCGTTGCTTCAACCGCCGTTCCTTTTGGGAACTATTCGAGTCAGATTGGCAAACAACGGCAGTTCAGCAATTGAATGTTCTGATGGTGGACATCGACCACTTCAAGGCAATCAACGACAACCACGGACACTCGACAGGTGACGATGTCTTGCGCCAAACGGGAGCGATGTTGATGCACCTGATCGGCAGTCGTGGTCTGGTTTGCCGTTACGGGGGGGAAGAATTCGCCGTTCTTTTGCCTGGCATCGAATTACAGGGGGCCAATGATGTTGCCGATGCCATTCACACTGCCTTTGAGGATTGCCAGCTGGGTGGTCTGGAGGTGACAGCGAGTATCGGACTATCCAATCGCATGTTTGGTGCGATGGACGCCCAACATCTGTTGGACCAGGCCGACCAATGTTTGTATGCAGCCAAGCGCAATGGCCGAAACCAGGTTGTGCGTTTTGACAATCTGAAACAGCTGGAGCAAAAGAATGCGTCCAAACCGGAGGACAGTGGCCAGTCGTTCGAAAGGATTCCGTACCTGACCGTTTCCGCTTTGTTCAACATTGTTTCGAAACGGGATTCTGGAACCGCAGGCTATTGCCAGGAACTTGCCGACAAATGCGTGGTGGCGGGGCAGGCAATTCTCAGCCGGCAGCAGTTGTACTGGCTGGAAGTTGCCGCATTGCTTCACAAATCCGGCACGATTGTGTCGAGTCCCGATACCCGTAGCAGAAATCGTGATGGTGAAAAACCTGCGGCGGGCGAGGTGTTCAAACGTTGTATTCCGGCCAGCGAGTTCCTGTTTGGAATTCTGGGTGATTGTGAACCGGTGCGAGTGATGTCACTCGTGGAATCGGGAAGGGTTGATCATGACGTCTCCGCCGAAGCAGATGACGACCAGCTGGCAACCCGACAATGCGCGGTGGTCTTTGCCATTTGCTCGGAATTTCTCCGGTGGACTGCCGTGGGAGTTGAGCCGACAACCATTTGCGACGAATTGCGGCGTCAGAACCCCGGCAGTTTTCACGAAAGAATCATTCGCGCTTTGGAGAGCCGCAAGTCCGATTCGGGCCGGAACGATGATCGCGCTGATGCCGTACAACCAAGCGTTGCGGCAACCATTGCACGGCATCACGGCAGCCTGAACATGGCCCTGATTGAACGGAATGTTTCCCGGCTGGCGAAGACAGTCGAAGGAATCAAATCAGCGATTCCGGAAGACGACCGGGGGATTTTTGAAACAGAATTGAAGACGCTGGAGAATGCGACCAACGCTCGCGATCCGGATTTTGAAAAACTGGGACTGGTGATCGACCAAATTTTCGATATTTGTCGCCGGTCGCGACGCCAACTGATTTCGAGAATGTCGCTGGAAGAAACCGACCATGAATTTCGACGTGGAACGGACGATATGAACGGCCCGGAAACTGTTGGAAATGCCGATGTGACCCAAATCCTGCCGTAATTGCCTACCGAACTGGATTGCCCGAATGTTTCGTTTTTTGACAACCTGTATGACGCCGCCTCCGACTGAAAAATCCGGAGCAAGACTGCCGTTATGCGGTGAAAAAGTGAACAGCAAGGTACGAAAATCGAACCGTTTCAATGTGCTGGAGCCAAGGGTTTTATACAGCGCGACGCCATTTCCAATGGATCCGGACATCGCGCCCGATTCGGGAACATCTGACGGTTCTGATGCAGATTCGTCTTTTTCGGACCTGGTCGCTACCGACCTTCATACATTTTCCAGCCTGGTTTTGGTCGATGGTTCTCTCGACAATTTTCAATCGCTGGTGGATGAACTGAGCATTCTTCGAGACGGCGTTCGAATTGAAGTGATACCGCAGACCGCCGATCTATTTGCCTGGATGGATGACCTGTTTCGCGAGTATCACGACCTGGAGCGGGTCGAGTTGTTTGCTCACGGTGACGCGAGCGGGTTGCTGATCAACGGGAACCGGATTGACTTTCAGAATAACGCTGCTGTTGAACGATTCGCAGGTTCGCTTGACCAGATCATGGTTTCAGGCGGGGATTTGTTGTTGTATGGCTGCGATCTCGCTGCAAGCGAACAGGGGCAGTTGTCTCTGCAACGGATGTCGGAATTCGGGCACGTCGATATCGCCGCAAGTTCGGACCTGACCGGATCGAGTCATTTCGGTGGCAACTGGGATCTTGAGTTTGTCGTTGGCGATCTTACCCACCCGGATTCAGACTATCACAACAGGGATTTGCAGTGGGAAGGAATCTTGACAACCGCCAGCCCCTCGGCGTCCCTGACCGGAAAACAGGAAACCAGCGCCCGCGACCGGGGAAGTGATCGAAGTGTCGTCATGCATACCGACGGCAGTTTTGTAATTGTCTGGTCGGACGACAATATTGACGGTCAGGGTTGGGGTGTGGCTTTCCAGCGATTCGACGCAGCCGGGAACTCTCTCGGACCAGCGTTGCCAGTCAACAATTTGGTTACCGTGGACAACCAGCAATGGGCATCGGTCGCGATGGATGCCAGTGGAAACTTTGTCGTAACCTGGACGAATGAAGACGGCAACGATGATGTTCATGCCAGGCTGTACAACAGTTTGGGAAATCCGGTTGCCGACGAATTTCGGGTCAACGCCCAAAGTCTGGGATCCCAGATCAACGCATCGGTGGCCATGGCTTCGGACGGAACATTTGTTGTGACCTGGCAGGGGAATGGGCCCGTGGATGCCAATGGCATTTTTGCACGGCGATTCGATGCGAGCGGCAATCCCCTGACCGGCGACATACTGGTGAATCCGGCAAGTCTCAACGCACAGTGGGACCCTTCGATATCGATCAACTCCACCGGCAATTTCCTGATCGGCTGGGACGACAGCGCCGGCTATCACGTTCAACGCCTTTTTGCCGACGGCACCAAAGATGGCAGCGCACTAACCGTCAGCAGCAACAGCTCGGCTGGGAATGGTTCTGTACTGCTGAACAATGACAACACCTTCGCGGTTACATGGCGAGAGACTGTTTTTACCGTGCAAACATCTTTTGTACGGGTTTACGATGTCAGCAACAACTCGTCTGGCCCTCCGGTTTTGGTTGGACCATTCAACACGAGGGACCAGGTCAACCCCGCGATTGGTGGTGACGGCACCGGAAGTTTCATCATCACCTGGGAAGGCGATGTCACAGGGCTGGATGATGTTGGGGTTTTTCTGCGCCGGTTTAATTCGGACGGAAGTTATGCTTCCGGAGTCGAACTGGTAAACACCTACACGACCGGCACACAGGAAATGGCCTCTGTCGATGTACTGGATGCCAACCATTACGTCGTGGTTTGGTCGGGACAGGGTGCGGCCGACAACGACGGAGTCTTTTTTGCAACCTTCGGAGGAATTGAGCCTTCCGGAACTGACAGCGTTGTCACAATCAATGAAGATGCGGTTTACGCGCTTCGCAGTTCAGACTTTGGTTTTTCGTCTCCCTTCTCCAGTTCATTGAATTCGATCATTATCGAGGGCATTGGGGGCGGCAAACTCTGGCTGGGTGCCGCGGAAATCGGTACCGGAACCGTAGTTAGTGTGGCAGACATCTCAGCCGGAAAATTGAAGTTCCTGGCCGTCGAGGACTCCAGTGGTATCGCTGCCGGAAGCGTGACTTTTCGCGTGAATGACGGTACTTCAAATTCCGCCAGTACCAACACGCTTCAATTCAACATTACACCCAAAGCCGACAGCGTTGATATCGTTATCGGCACTGGCAGTAGCGACCTGATCACAGGTTCCCTCGTCAACGACACAATTCCGGGAAACCAGGAATTGCAGGCAATCGCATCGCTTTCCAGCGGCGGATACGTGGTCGTCTGGCAATCGACCGACGGTTATCTTGCAGACGGTGATTACGGCACGCGGGTATTTGGTCAGTTGTTCGACGCCAACGGCCAAAAGATTGGCTTTGAATTTCCGATCGACAATGTTTCTGCCGGTAACCAAATCGTTCCGCGCGTGACAGGTTTGTCCGACGGCGGTTTCATCGTGGTTTGGGAAGGAGCCGGAATCGGCACCGACATCTTTGCCCAAAGGTTCAACGCGGCCGGCAATTTCCTGACGATGAATGGCAACGTTTCTCCCGGTGCCAGTGCTTTTGTGCTGAATCAGTACAAGGCCGGGATGCAGGTTGATGTCGATATCGTCGCCACAGCCGATGGATTTGTGGCCAGTTGGGCAAGTATCGATCCGGCGATCACAAACGGCGTGGATTTGGGAATCGTGGCACGTTTCTTTGATCTTCAGGGAAATGCCGGCCAGGAATTTCAGGTCAACCAGTTTGACACCGGAGTGCAGCGCGGAGTGCGACTGGCTCAACTCGACGACCAGCGCGTAATCGTAACCTGGTTGAACCAGAACGGTAATTCCTATGACATCCAGGGAAGCGTCCTGTATGTCGGTGAGACGACGCCTGGAACGGAGTTTACTGTCAACAATCGCACGCCACTTCGACAATCTGGCCAGCAGGTTGCGAGCCTGGGTGAAAACGGATTCGTCGTCACCTGGCAATCGGAAAACGGCGACGGTTCGGGTTACGGCATTATGGCCCGCAGGTTTGATCTGAACGGAAACCCGATTGATGCCGACGACATGAGTGTAAACCTGTTAACGAATTCCAACCAGCGCATGCCGGAGGTAGTTGGTTTCGCGGATGGATCGTATACGGTTTTCTGGCACACATGGGATGTCGATGCTGACGGGAATGGTATCGCCAGTCGCAAATTCAACGCCATGACCAACGGTTTTGGCGAAGAGTCGTCCGTGAATCGCCCGCAAGTGGGCCACCAGGTCAACGCACAAGCTGTGTTGCTGAAAGATTCCAAAATCGCGCTGACTTGGGAGACGTCCGACCGGGTCGGTTCGCAACCCAATTTTGGCAGCGAAGTCATGGGTGCAATTATTGGTCATTCGGGCCGAGGTTTTGAAGACAGTTCGATACCACTGAATCTGTCGATCGGTCTTCATGACAATGATGGCAGCGAAACCATTTCGTCCATCAACCTGACCTCCATTCCGTCCGGCGTGACGATTTCAGACGGAACCAACACCTTTACAGCAACCGGCTTGAGTTCCTTGAATATTTCGTCATGGAACCTGGCAGCCTTGACGCTGAGGCCTCCCCAGAATTTTCATGGAACGATCGACATGGGAGTGTCAGTCGAGACGACGGATGGGGGCGATACGCATACAACGACAGCCGCGTTTCGATTGCATGTAGACTCCGTGAATGATCCGGTCAGCAAAGGGGGCTATTCAATCTCGACGACGTCAAGTTCGACGGTCAACATTGCTGCCAGCCAGGTTGTCCATGAGAATGACGATCCCGATCACGTTTCATCTACTCCGCCAGCAGTCACGCCACGACACGAATACGTAGTCAACGCAGGCACCAGCGGAACACCCGATGGATTCGGCAACATCAACTGGCTGGATACGCTGGGTGGGCCATCGATCAGCCTCGCAGCTGCAAGTTCAGGATTGATCCCCGCGCCCAATTCGATGATTGGCGATATCCGGCAAGCGTTTGACCTGTCCGGTGCAGGTGGTGGATTGCTGGACTTGTCAGGGCTAAGCAGCGGCCAAACGGCATTCGAGTTGTGGGTCCAACCCGACAGCATGGTTCAACAGAAGTTGATCTTTGAATGGGGTTCAAGCTCGCATGGCCTGGCGATCTATCAGGATGTAAAATCAATTCGAGTTGCTTACGCGACGGGCCAGTCAGTTTTGGGATTCACTTTGCCGAACCTCGAGCTCGTTGGCAACGGTTTGTTGTCCAGCCAGTTCAACCAGATTGTCGTCGTCGTTGATTCCGTTGGCGGTCTGGCCGGAAATCCGCTGCTGGGCGACTTTGCGTTGTACCTGAATGGAAAACTGGTTGACATCGTCAAGGATATCGCCGGCATGCCCGCCCTGACCGCAGCGTCGATCAACACGTTTGGCGGACCAGGCGAATTGGTGGCGGGTGTCGGAACGGCAGTGGGAAGTGTTGCGACAACGTCATTTCTGGCTACCACCGCGGCTTTTGACGGTCAAATTGGACGGATCGCGATTTTCGACCAGGGCTTGTCGGATGCCGAAATTCTGAATCGCCATGTCGCCATCGAAAACGCGGTTCGTGTTGCTTCGATTGAATCGACAAATGTCAATGGCCCGGCATCGGTCCTGCTGGCTTCCGGAGCAACAGTCAATTTCCTCGCCGACGGATCGTTTGACTACGACCCGAATTCAAGCTTCAACTATTTGTTCAACGGCCAAACGGCTGTAGATCAGTTCACGTATAGTGTGACCGACCAGTCCGGTGTCGCAACAGCTGTCACCGTCAATGTCACGGTCACTGGAACATCGAACCAACTGCCGGTCGCCAACGGTGACAATCCCGGAACCTTTTCGAACTCAACAACGACAACATTCAGTATCGCCAGTCTGCTTGGAAACGACACGGATCCAAACGGCGATTCGCTGTCTATGCTGGACTTCGTACAGCCACTGAATGGGACCTTGGTAGACAATGGGAATGGCACCCTGACCTACACACCGGATTCAGGATACACAGGCCCCGACTCGTTCGCCTATACGATCACGGATGGTGGGCTGGGAATCACGCACTACTGGAATCTGGATGGCGGAGCGAGGGACACGACCGGCGGATTGAATGGATCCATCATCGGTGCCCAAACTGTCGATGGCGACAAGGGTCTGCATTTCAATAAATTGAATGGCGACCATGTTCAGATCCCCGATGTTAACTACGGCAGCAGTTTTACCCTGTCGTTTGATTTCAAATTCGATGATATCTTCGGGACGAGTTTCCGGACTCTGTACAGTCACGGAGCTCAAAACACAACCAACTCAATTCAGGTATTTCTGCGCGAGTCGGCCAATACCGGCTCTTCTGCGCCCGGGACACTTGCAACGATCGTTCGCGATGGAAACGACTCGGCGAGTCAGCACGAATTGAATATCAACGCCTCCGGAATCGCTGGCGGATGGCATACTTATACTCTGGTCGTCGAACAGGGAGTCGGTTCGAAGGTTTATCTGGATGGTTTGCTTCAGGGCTCCACGGCCCGCGGCGCAGACGGCGTCGATCCGGCAGGGAGCGTCTTTCTGGGCGCGCGATCGGACCTCGCTGCAACCCGTTTCTTGACAGGCAGTATCGCCGATGTTGCACTGACCAACTGGGCCATGGGTGCAACACAGGTCGCGTCGTTGCCCGGTGTTTTGGCTGCAACGACCGGAACGGTTTCATTGACGGTCAATACGCCTCCGACCGTATCGGACGAGTTCTTTTCGACTGATGAAGATACGGCACTGCCCGGAAATGTCTCCACCAATGACTCGGATATTGATGGCGGCCCGTTGACCTATTCGCTGGTCAGCCAAACGTCGGGCGGTTTTCTCGTTCTGAATCCGAACGGCACCTTCTCGTTCGATCCATTGAACAGCTTTGACGGGCTGACAAACGGACAATCCGCCGGCAAATCTTTCACTTATCTGGTGACTGATACAAGCGGTGGGACTTCAACGGGAACCGCCTCCATTACTGTTACCGGCGTTAACGATGCACCGCAGATGTCGGCCCAGTCGTTTTCGGTCAATGAAAACGCCGTCAACGGATTTTCAATTGGCTCGCTCGTGGTGAGCGATCCTGACCATGCCTCACATACATTCGCTTTTGTTCAGTCCGGTCACCCGTTCGCGATCGATTCGTTCGGGAACATCTTTGTTTCGAATGCCGGCTTGCTGGATTTTGAGACTTTTCAGAACTACGTGCTGACGGCGACTGCAACGGATGGCGACGGTGACTCGGTTTCTGCAACGATCACAATCAATGTCGGCGACATCAATGAACGGCCGACAGGTATTTCCCCGACCAACATGATTGTGCCCGAAAACACCAACACAACGGGTGGTTATTCGCTGGGTGTATTGAACGCTACCGATCCGGACACGGCGGATACTTTCGTGTATACAATCCAGCCAGGCCAGGATGGTGCAAAGTTTGGAATCGGCGGTGCTGGCAACAACGAATTGATTCTGACAGACGGAACGCTCGATTTCGAAGCGAAAAGCAGCTATCTCGTCCTGGTTCGGGTTACGGATGGTGCAGGAAATTTCCATGACCAGGTGCTGACCGTCAATGTGGCTGACCTGAACGAAACGCCAACAATTTCGAACCAGACATTTGGAGTCAATGAAAACAGTTCCAACGGGACGGTCGTCGGCACTGTTGTCTCGACAGACTTCGACAGCGGCGCAAATGGCGTTCGAACCTACTCCATCATGGGCGGAAACGGAGCATCGGCCTTTTCGATCAACAGCAGCACCGGACAGATTACAGTCGCAGACTCGAGCCAGCTGGATTTCGAGTCCAATCCACTGTTTACCTTGACCGTGCAGGTGACCGATGGTGGCACTCCCGGATTGAGCGCAACTGCGACAATCACAATCAACATTGGCGACGTCAATGAACCGCCAGTCTTTGCCGGACCGGAGTCATTCAACGTCAACGAAAACTCGACTGCCATATTTTCGCTTGCACCTGCCTCGGATGTGGATGGCAACGGGCTTACCTACAAGCTGTTGAACGCTCCGGATTCAGCATACTTTTTGTTGAACTCAACCACACTGACACTTGAGCTGGTTGTTCCGCTGGACTTTGAATTGCCTCAGGATGCCAACGGTGACAATGTTTACGAGTTGGTCATCGAAGCCAAAGACAGTAACGGCGCAAAAGCCTACAAGTCTGTGACGGTTCGTATCAACGACGTCGCCAACGAAGGAAACGGATTGGGCGGATTTCCGGGCACCGGCAACGGCAAGGGAAAGGGTGGCAATTCTGCCGGCGGAAATGGAAATGGAAACGGTAGTGGAAATGACCCAGATTCGGGGGACGGAGGTGACGCCGGCTCTGGCGACGTAACTCCACCAGTCGGTGGCCCGGGCACGGGAAATGGCGATAAAAACAAGCACGATTCGTCTGACGCCCAGCCGCCGGCCGCAACTCCCAACCGCGGTGACGCTGACACGCTGAACAACAAGAGTGTGTTTGAATTCGGTGACGAGTTCAAATCTTCCATTGTGGATCGCACCATCTACCAGTCGAAATATTCGGCGCGCGGAGGAACACACGGCATCGACCAGTACCTCCGAAATTCCGATCAGCGAATTGGTGGCGGACTATCCCTGCTCGAGTTCGAGGACCAGACCGGCTGGTTCGAAGGTTTCGCACGGGCACTCGATGACAACAGGGAAGAGTTGCAGTCCAAATTGCAATTCAATTCTCCAACGGCAGTTTCGACAGCGGCCGGGTTGCTTGCGATCGGTTACCTGACCTGGGCGATCAAGGGTGGTGGAACCTTGTTGAGTGCCTTTGTTTCCTCGTTGCCGGCCTGGCAATCATTTGACCCGTTGCCAGTAATTGAATCGACGACGCGCGAAAATACCGACGACGATACTTCTATTGAACAGCTGGTCGACGTCTGATTCCGGACGCAAGCCAAAAACAACGAAAACGACAATGATAAAAAAACTTTTTTCAACACGATTGCAGCTGACAACCGGACTGGTTGGCATCCTGATGATGGTTTTTGCTGCCGCCACATGGCTACAGTTGATTCCAGACGAGCGGGAACTGACCGCCAAACATCAGGTTGAAATGGCCGAAGCGGTTGCGGTTGCGGGATCGAACGTCATCCAAAACGGCGACCATCGGGAAATCAAGGCCCTGCTCCAACAGTTGGTGGATCGCAATGGAAGTTTGGTTTCTGCTGCATTGGTCAGCCAATCGGGTCAACTTCAGTTTGCATGTGGCCCTCATCCGGAACAAACCGGTGCATCGAACAACGGCCAGGAAATTGTTCATTTGATCGGTGGACGCACGTGCCAACTGGTCCCTGTTCCACTGTTTCTCAAAGGTCGCCCGTTCGGAACAATCGAAGTATGCTTCTTGGCGACGGGGGCCGCCCAATACAGCGGACTGGCCGGTTTGCTGGCCGCAATTCAACTGGATGTGTTTGTCGCTTCGGCGACATTCGTCCTTTTCTTTATCTATCTCGGGTTGATGCTGACCCAACTGAATCCGTCCAAAACGGTTCCGTCACGAGTCCGTTCGGCTCTGGACAGTTTGACCGAAGGGCTGTTGGTGGTGGACGTTCAAGGCCGAATCGTTTTGGCCAATTCATCGTTTGCAACTACTTCCGGACGAGAGCAGCAGTTTCTTTTGGGCAAAAACCCCCAGAAAATCTTTCAATGGCAAGACGCGAAGGGGAATCCCATCACGTCAACTCCCTGGGAAAAGGCGATTTCATCTGGAGAGTCAGTCGTCAATGAAATCCTCTGCCTGGGTGGCAAAGGTGCCCAGTCCGTTGAGGAGGGCCGCATCATTTTCAAAGTCAATTGTTCTCCAGTACTCGGCGACAAGAGCCAGAAAAACGGGGCCCTGATTTGTTTCGAAGATGTGACCGAATTGCAAGCCAGTATTCGTGCAGCCGAAGTTGCGAACGAAGCCAAGTCCGCTTTCCTTGCGAACATGAGCCATGAAATTCGTACGCCGATGACGGCGATTCTGGGTTTCGCCGACTGGCTGCGGCGCGGGCATGCCACCAACCGGGACGAAGAAGTTCGTTACCTCGAAACAATTCATTCCAGCGGAACCCATTTGTTATGCGTCATCAACGACATTCTTGACTTGTCCAAGATCGAGGCCGGGAAAATGGAGATGAATCGTGTTTGGTATTCACCCTTTGCGATCGCCAATGACGTTCACGGCCTGTTACAGATTCGGGCGGCCGAAAAGGGCATCGGTTTCGTCATCAGGCATGATTACGAACTGCCGGAGAAAATATTCATCGACGACCTTCGGTTACGTCAAATCATTACAAACCTGACCGGAAATGCGATCAAGTTTACATCCAAAGGCCAGGTCGAAATCAGAATTTCGACAATTCGCGACAAACGTCGGGAAATGTTGAAGGTCGATGTCACCGATTCGGGAATCGGAATGACAGCGGTTCAGCTTCAACAGATTTTCAAGCCGTTCGAACAGGCAGACTCCAGCGTAACCCGCGAATATGGAGGCACGGGATTGGGCCTGGCAATCAGCAAGACCTTTGTTGAAGCATTGGGTGGTGAAATCAGTGTGACCAGCGTGGCAGGCAAAGGAAGCACGTTTTCTTTCACTGTCGAAATTGGCGATGTCAGCGATGTCAAAAGAATTTCGTTCGCTGAGTACACGAGGGTGGCTTCGAAAACTGCTGTACACTCGAAACTTGACACAAAACTCCCTCCATGCCGAATACTGGTTGTTGATGATGGCGAAGCCAACCGCAAGCTGATTCGGCTGGTCCTCGAAAGGGCCGGAGCCGAAGTGGTCGAAGCCGAAAACGGATTGCTTGGCAAGGAAATGGCCTTGATCTCGAAATTTGATCTCGTGCTGATGGACATTCAAATGCCGGTGATGGACGGACTGATGGCGCGGAAGGCCTTGAGCGATGCGGGTTACAATCGTCCGATTGTCGCGTTGACAGCCAATGCAACTGTGGAAGACGAAATAGGTTATCGCGAAATTGGTTTCGCCGATTTCATCGCCAAGCCCGTCGATTTCGACAAGGTGCTCAACACAGTTTCCAGGCTGCTGGATCCAGGTGGCCAGGGCAGGCAGTCGGAAAAGGATGACAAGGGCCTGGCGGGATTAGTGATTGCTGCCGAAAAGGACGTCGTCGCCAAATCCTTGCCTGTCGAACCAGTTCCCAAACCCGCAAGACAATCGGCGGTCACCC
>JAYVKA010000243.1:0-11657 GCA_043768885.1 Planctomycetota bacterium | reverse complement strand
ACGCCTTCGGCTGACGGTTAAACGAAACTACAGCTACCCAATCCACAGACATTTGCCTCACATGAACGGTACCCACAACGCACTCGATTTTCTTGCGTCCGGCGATGTCCAGTTGCCCGCGACGACTGCGTTGTTTGGTCCGCAGCGGTATCTTCAGGGCCTGGTGCTGGACCATTTGATCGGTACTGACCAGGAAAAAGAATCGGCTGAGCATTTCGCCATTTCGCTGGATGCGTCGTCATGTGAGTGGGTTGATGTCGCCGACCAGTTGAATTGCCGTTCGCTGTTTGGTGACGACAACAAGATTGTGATCCTTCGCGACGCCGATGAATTTGTGAAGAAATTCCGGGAGCGGCTGGAAGTTCTGCTCGCCGATCGGCGGCCCGATGACGTGCCTCTCGTTCTGGTCGTCGGCACCTGGCCAGCCACCACGCGGCTGTACAAACTGATCGACAAAAGTGGTTTGCAAATCCAATGTGACGTGCCGGTGATCAAATCCGGCCGCTCTTCGTCGAACGACACCGGCAAACTGGGCAAATGGCTGGTAGCCCGTGCGGCCATAGTTCACGGATTCAAAATTGAAACGGATGCCGTTCGTTTGTTGTTTGAATTGTGCGAAGGAGATTTTGGTCGTGCTGACCAGGAGCTGGCCCGGATCGGTTTGTATTCAGAAGGTGACAAATCGATGGATCGCAAGCAGGTGCAGGAACTGGTTGGCGGATGGAGGAGCCAAACAATGTTCGAGGCGATCGATGCAGCGGTCGAAGGCCAGGCGGCGATCGCTTTGCAGTTGGTCGATCGGCTGCTGAAATCCGGCGAACATCCGTTGGCGCTGTTCGGGCAACTTGCCTGGTCGTTGCGACGATACTCCCAGGCGGTACGTGTGCTGGACCGGATGCCGAAGGGGGGCAAGGGTGCGATGCGCGACGCGCTGCAACAAGCCGGCTTTCGCAATTTCCGTGGCGAACTGGAACGGGCTGAACCCCGCATGCGCCGCATGGGCCGAGAGCGTGTGCAGCAGTTATCGACGGTGCTACTGGAAATCGACCGGGCCCTCAAAGGCTCGCACTCGCGCGAAGACCGCGGTCGCCTGATCCTGGAAAAACTGATCTTCTGGCTGGCGTAAACTGTGGGCAGTCATTGAGGATTTTTTCAACCACGGATAAACACGGATACACACGGATACACACGGATAAAGAAACCCGGACTCCAAAAAATCAGATTTGAAAATCCGTATTCATCTGCGTTCATCCGTGGTTAACGTCTTTCGGTTCTTTGCGCAATCTCCAAAAAAAATGCCAGGAGATTTTGAATTCTCCTGGCACGTTTGGTTTTCCGGTTAACTATTGACCGTCGCCACCGCCACCTTCGGCGTTTCCACCGCGGCGTCGGCGCTGGCCTTCAGCCGGTGCTCCGCCTTCGGTTGGCGGTGTTGCTTCGACCGCTGGCGGCCTTGGCATCATGGTGTCTGCATTGGCAACTGCCAACGCAACAATTGCCGAGACTGTTGAGTTCTTTATCAGGTATTCCGGAATCCCCTGGTCCAGTCGATCGTTCTGTGTGTGCCAGGCAAAACGATAATCGGCCCGGCCGGATTTGCCCCAGAAGAATCCGGGAATCCCGGCTCGAACAAACGGAGCGTGGTCGCTGGCACCGCCCCGGGTCGGGAAAGTTGGTCGCACATTCAGCGTGATGGGCACGTCTGGAAAAGTGTAGTTCATTGCCGCTACGGCTTGTTCCAGCATCGGAACCATCGTGGGGATGCATGTCAGTGACGCTTCGCGATTCGTACCGCTGTCGTCGACGAAGACCGCAGAGATTTTGGCTTTTTCCTCGTCGCTCAGTTTCGAAACGTAACCAACCGAACCCAGCAGCCCCTGTTCTTCACCAGTCCAAAGCACAAACCTGATTGTTCGTCGTGGCTTGACCCCTGCTGCCATCAAAATGCGGGCGGCCTCGATCGTCACGCTCGAACCAGTTCCGTTATCGACCGTGCCTTGCGAGCCCGGACCGTCCCAGCTGTCGAGGTGGGCCGAGATGATCACGATTTCGTCTGGAAACTCGGTACCAGGAATTTCGCCAATCGTGTTGTTGCAGGCGATTGGGCCCTCAATGAACGTGTGTTGCAGATCGAATTCGACAACCGGATTTTGGCCGTCGGCAATTCGGCTGTTGATCGCGTCGTAGTCAGATCGTCTAACGATTACGTTGACGTCAGGAGACAGCTTGTCCATTTCCAATTGCATGATTCCGCGGACTCCGCCGGTTCGGACCAACTCGTCGCCTGATGCGGTGATCAATCCGGCAATGCCAGCGGCGTACAGCCGGGGAAGAAGCGGGCTTGGTTCGCCGACTGCTGGCCGAAGTATCCAGGCACCTTTCAGCTGATCGACCATCGCATCCATCTCTTCGGGAGTTTGTGGTTCGCGGAGAACAGGACCGCGAACCGGGCCATTGGTTCCTGCTGACCAGGATCGGGCAGAAAATCCAAACTCGCGCTCGATCGGCTCAACCATTTTTCCGGTGCATCGTCCGCGATCAAAGCGGACGGGGAACTGTCCCCATTCGAACTGATGAACGTTTTGCAAACCGAATTCGCGGAACTGGTCGGCAACCCAGTTGTTCGCCTGCTCCAGCCGCGATGAACCAGTTAACCGCGGACCAATTTCTTCGCACAGATGAGTCAGGTGCTTCATCGTTTGATTACGATTCTTGCCTTCGTCGATCACCTTCAACAGCGAATCGAACTGATCGTCCGACATGCCGACCAGGCCCCGCAACTCCTCTACCGAAGTTGCGACGACCGGGTTCCATTCAATCGCCGCTTCTTCGGGTTGGGCAGCTCCCCGGTTTCGGCCTTGTCCACGCTCACCTCGCGGAGGAGCATCCTGGGCGGATATTATCAAAGGAAAGGTGGCAACGACAAGCAAAAGTGACAGCTGTGAGAGTCTTGCGACTATAGTCATACGGATCCAGTTTCCCGAACTCATGGGTTCTCTCCAAAACAACATTGACGGACAAATGCCGCATCCCAAGGGCAAACTATGATTCGCCCGGCGACCAGATGCAATCGGGGGGTGCAGTCACAAACTTGCTGGCGGAATAATGGCTGCTTTCCGTTGCGGCCTGTATTGAAACAGGTCAGTGATTCTTCTACGATCCCACCCCCAACAGTCGGAACATGCTGCGCCTGGAGCCAGACACAGTTTCTTCGGCCGAGCCGGGAATGAACATTCAAAACTGTCCGCAGGAGCAGGACCAGTCATGCAACGGAATGCAATTGTACTGTCCACGATCGTCGTGTTTGTTGTGGCAGGCTGTAACAACATGGGTGGTCCGCCACGCCGTATTTCGTCCAGACAGCCTGTCCCTTCGGCGCGAGCCAAAGCGACTCAGCCTGACCTGCAAAATTCCTATGCTGTCGAAAATGGAAAGCAGTTGCGATCCAGCCTTGCTCCAGGTTCCTACCAGGCAGAGATTCCAGCGCCACTTCGAAATGGCGAAACGCAACAAGCCAACGCCTCCATTCCAGTCGTCCCCGCCGGCCAGCAAACCGGTGCTCCCAAAACGGCAGCCAACGCACAGCACATTTGTGATGAAAATTGTGGCCACAACAAATATGGAACAGTTGGAGCGGACGGAATCCTGGGACTTCCCGAGTTTCGTTTGTCCGAACTGACGGACGAAGAGAAGCAGGAAGTTGCCCGATTGAGCGCGATCGCCGAGCAGGCACAGTTTCAGGAACCAGCCAACACAAGCGTGCCTGAACCGGAGCTGGCCCAGGTCAGCGTCACTCCAACAGCACCGAATGTCGAAGCCCCGGTGACGATTCCAGTTGCCAAGCCAATCACGATTCAATCAACGACCGCACAACTTCCTTCGGAAAAATCTGCAGCGTCCAGCCGCAACACGCAACTTGCAACCAAGGCGGCACCCCAGCAAAATCCGGCAACAGAAAAACCGCTTGCCACCAACAGCATGGTTCGCAGCCATGACAGCATGCAAATCCAGGTCTTGGCCGACGAGGAATCTTCCGCATCGAATCCGGCCATCCAAGACACCATGCCACAACTTCGCCTTCCAACGATTCAGGGTGAGCTGGCAAGTTCGCTTCGACAACGGACTGATCCACAGCGCGCCGAACAGGCAATCGTGGAACCGGAAGTCGTCGAACCGGAAGTAGTCGTTCCCCCGCCGACCGTACCGCAAGTTGTAAGAACAAAACCTGAAGTCGTCCCGCCACCGGTCCAGCAAACGCAACAGCCTCAATCCGTTTCGGCACCGGCTGGCCAATCGGCTTCGTCTGCCGGAATCCGTGTCGATCCAACTATGCAAAATCCGTGGGCCACGCCGCAGCCAAGCCAACCCAAATCCGCCCAACCCAATTCAGCTCCCACGACCACTCAGCCGATCCTTCGTATTCCGGCCCAACAACCACAACGCTTCGATACACCACCAGCACCCAGCACTCCCCCGAACAAACAAAATCCATCGGCCAGCGACATGTTGGTCAAGCAGGTTTCGCATCAGGAACCAGTCGCAATTGCGGCTCTGCGAGAAACTCCGAAAGCCGCCCCTTGTGACGACTGCAACACCGCGAACTGTACAAAGAACGAATGCCAGGCGGCTGGAAAATGCGTTTGTAATAACGCGTCCAAGCCGTTCGCAACAGGCATGATCGCCGGAATGCCATGGTTCATGCCAAACGGTATGTCCAAGTCAGAAAACGGTGCCTCGACCGAACGATTTTCCTCGCCGTCGAATCAGCAAATCATCAATCCAAAATCAGACATGCGAAACGACGCCCGCGTTCGGACCGGGTTGAGCACACCACGCTCGGGTCTGCATGTACCGGTCGCCGACCTAACCACCGAGATCATCGGCTTCGGCCAATATGAGCGATTGACAACAAAACAGTTCCAGCCCGGCCAGACGATTCTGCTGTACTGCGAACTGGCTGGCTATTCTTCAGTCGAAAAATCGACGCGCGACGGAGCCGAGTTTGCAACGATGCTGGAAAGCCATTTGGTAGTGACCGACGCGTCGGGCAAGACGGTTCAACAGGATTCGTTCCCGACACTGAACGACGTCTCTGGCAGCCCGCGAAAAGATTTCTACATGTACGTTCCTTTCAAAGTCGGCAAACTCCCCGCAGGCAATTATCAAGTCCTGCTTCAAGTCCGTGACGCCAACAACAACAGCTCCGCCGTCGCCGGCCCAATCGATTTCAGCGTTCGTTAGGCAACCAACTGAATCGTTCCATGGTACTGACCAGATCGGTAATCGCCCCACGCGTCTGAGATTGCAACGCATGGAACCTGGTTCCGCTTCCCTGCACAGTTTGCGTGAACCTGGAACTACACTTGAACCCTGAAACACAGCCCAGCGTTCCAGTCTGGCGAGTAGGCGGGTAAGTGGAAGACGTGCAATCGCGGCTGACTGTCGATCCATGCTCTTGTCTTCTTTGACGTATGAGGTGGTGCCCGATCCATGACAATAACGAGGTGACGGCGTTAGTGGTGTCGGAGCATTTGCGAGAGAAATTCGATCACTTCTTTCGATGCGATGCGCTTATCAAGTTAGCGAAATAGCAGGTTGCCATTTCGACTGATTGCCGAAGTCGCTGCAACGCCTGTTCGCTTGCCGGTGACATTGGCCTTCGGGGTCTGCCCGCATGGAGCCCAGGTCTTACCGAGAGAGGCTATCAGCGAAATGTTGGATTCATCCCGAAAATACAGTATTCCACGGTATTTTTCGACGGCGCGCCGAATTTTCGGTACTTCCTACCGAAGCCATTTCTTTCGTGTGGCCTCATCAATCTCGTAGTATTCACGTTCAGGCTTTTGATAAGTCAAACCTGCTTCGCGGAGACTCCGCCAGACGGTATTCTTCGATACCGCGATCTGAAATTCATCGGCGATGACGCGACGCAAGCGACCTACCGTCCACAAGTCCGCTTCGAAACCGAACTTCATGGCACCACCAATCACAATCCCGACCACCAATCACAATCCCGAGCAGTTCTTCCTCAGTAACGCATTCCAGCTTCCGAGGACGCCCGCTTCCCGATTGTCGAAATAGCGCATTGCCACCGCCATCTTGAAACCCATTGACCCAGCGTGCTATGGTCTTGCGGTCAACACCGTACACAACTGCAACCAAAAACCTCGTCATCCCATGCAGGACCGCGTCAACCTGTAAGAGAGATCTGTGCGGTTTACCGGGATGCCATCGGACTGTTTGAAAAGGAGGGACTTCACACCATTTGCATCGACGAACAAACGGGAAGCCAGACTCTTGAGCGGATTGCTCCTGACCTTCTTCCGGGACCGGGCCTGACGATGCTTCGCGAGTATGAATACACTCGGCATGGCACGGTCTGCCTTTTCGGCAACCTGCATGTGCCGACGGGTAAACTGCTCTCTTCGATGCTTCGCCCAACGCGGACCGAGGACCACCATCTGAAAAATCTGGACAACGTGATCAACCTTGATCGGAAGGCACCGTATCGGATCATCGCCGACAACCTGACCACCCATTGCAGCGAATCGTGCGTTACGTTGCGGCTTGCTGCCGAATCGAAGAAGACCTGGGCAAGAAAGGAGTCCGCGGGATTTTGAAGTCAGTTGCCACTCGCGTAGCGTTCCTGACCGACCCGGGGCATCGGATCCGGTTTCTGTTTACGCCGCGTCATGGTTCATGGTTGAACCAGATTGAAATTTGGTTTGGCACACTGCGAAGCAAGCTGACGCGGTGGTCAAGCTTCGACAGTCTGGACTCACTGAAAACGGCAATAAAAGCATTTATTGAATACTTCAACGAGACGATGGCGCATCCATATTACTGGACCTATAGCGGCAGGGTTTTGCAGGCGTGAAACAGGCAAAGTCAAACCTGGAAAACCGGGCCGCTCAAGCCACCCTAATTGGTTCTCGTGGCACTAGTTCGAACCGTTCGCTTTCCAGCTCGTTCCTTTGGAATTCAGCGTCCAATGCAAAGATCGATTTACCAACGCTATTTGGTTCCGCCTTGGTCGCGTCGGCCTGCATTGGGTCGCGCAGATGCTTGCCGGATTAGCGCAAGATTGATTGGCGGGAGGGAACTCGTGGAGTCAGGCAGGCCTTTTTTTCAGTCGTCCACGTCTGTAGCGGGCCTCAACAATTAATCACAGGGGTAACACTTTTGGATGACTCGATGTTAGAATAAGGGGCATGACATCGACAATTACCAGTGAAAGTTTGTTGATCAAGATTCAGGATCCCAAAGACCAGGTTGCTTGGACGAGATTTGTCCGGCTGTATGCGCCATTGTTGCACTCGTATGGCTTGCGACATGGCCTCCAGGATGCCGATGCTTCAGACCTTGTCCAGGATACGTTGAAGAACGTGGCCAGAGTTGCAACCAATTTTCGGTACGATCAGTCGAAAGGGTCGTTTCGCGGCTGGCTTTTGGCAATTGCCCGAAATGAGCTGCGAAAACTTGTTAACAGGAGATCTGCACAGGCTGTTGGGACTGGTGATACCGACGTTCGCATGATGTTGGAGTCAATGCCGGATGTTGAGATGGACGCGCATCGTTGGGATCAAGAATACAAGCTACACATGTTTCGCTGGGCGGCTGAGTTCGTTCGAAACGATTTTCAGGAAAGGACGTGGCAAGCATTTTGGCGGACGATTGTCGAAGATTTGCCCGTCGAGCAGGTTGCGCGAGATCTCGAAATGTCTCTTGGCGCGATCTATGTGGCCAGATCGCGTGTCACGGCAAGAATCCGGCAAAAAGTCAATGAAGCTGACGGATTCTAGCAGATGGAAAAATGCCCGCTTCCAGCCATTTGGGGAAAACTCGTCGCGGGGAAAATTCCCCGGGAACGGGAATTCGAACTGGAAGAACACCTTGGCTCCTGCAGCGATTGCCGTGCCCGGCTTGAAGACGTTGCGGGTTTGAAGGAAATCGCATTTGCAAAAAACTCTGCTGCCATGGCGCCAGCCGAAACAGCGTCGCAATCGCAAGGATTACGACGCGCCATGGCCCAGCTTGATTCAGCAAATTCAGCGATTCCAAACGACGCTGGCATTTCGGAGCAAGTCAGCGGCCTTCTACAAGACCTAACGCATGATCCGCAATTGCCACCTTCGAATCGCGAAGGATTTATTGGAAAGCTTGGTTCCATTGAGATTCGTCGCGAGATTGGGCGTGGTGGAATGGGAGTAGTCTACGAAGGACTCGATCTGCGATTGAATCGAAATGTCGCCGTCAAAGTGATGTACACGCATCGCGGCCAGAACGAGCTGGTACACCAGCGGTTCATTCGTGAAGCCCAATCGGCCGCGGCGCTCGTGCATGAAAATATTGTAACCGTTTATTCCATTGATGAGTCCGGTGGAACAACCTTTCTGGTGTTGCAGTACGTGGATGGCCAGTCCCTGGCCGATCGTCTTGCCCGCGAGCCAAATCAACCAGCCAAAGAAGTGGCGCGGCTCGGGATGCTGGTAGCCCGGGGACTGACTGCAGCCCACGCCCGCGGTTTGATCCACCGGGATGTCAAACCATCAAACATACTGATCGAGTCGGAATCGGATCTTGTCTTTGTGACTGATTTCGGATTGGCAAAATCCGCCTTCGACAACTCGCTCACTTCTCCAGGCTGCCTGGCGGGAACGCCGGCCTACATGTCGCCCGAACAAGCCAACGGAAAACCACTTGACGTCCGGTCAGATTTGTTCAGTCTGGGGGTTGTGTTGTATCAAATGGCTGTCGGACAGTTGCCTTTTTCGGGCGATTCACCCTACGTTGTATTGGATCAAGTCCGCCGAACGAATCCTGCCCCGCTCCGAACCGTTGATCCATCTTTGCCCGAGTCGCTTTGCACGGTGATCCATCGACTCTTACAAAACCGGCCTGAAGACCGACCGTCATCGGCCCAGTTCGTCGCCCATCAACTGGAGTGCATTTTTGACGGTAGACAACCACCGCTCGGCAACGAGAGTGCGGTCAATTCGGTTTCACCGCCGATCAATCGGATTTTCACGTGGCGATCAGCGATTGCCATTTTGTTCGCGGCAACATTAATCGGAACGGTGTTGTGGAAAGTCTGGCTCAGTCCGCTACCGTATTCCAGTTCACCGGCGAAATCAACTTGGGACGGATTGCAAACCGCAACTGAAACGCCGATCAAAATCGTGTCGCGACCAAACCAAACATTTTTGAATGTAACCGAGGCACTTGGCGCTGCTATCGACGGCGACGTGATTGAGTTGACGGGCGACGGCATTTTTTTGGCCCAATCAACCAGGATTGTCGGCAAATCGCTGACGATTCGTGCTGCCGCAGGTGCCAGACCCGTCGTTGTTCCTGACTTTCGTCAAGGCCAGCCCCTATCGTGCCAGTGGATCGAAACCGATTCCGATTTGGAAATTGAGGGAATTGCCATAGATTGGACAAAAGTAAACGGAACGGCCGTAGACCCGACATTGAGTGGACGGAATGTTGTAATCCTGGCGAAGGGCAAAAAACTGTTTCTGAAACGATGCCTCATTGCCTGTGGCGCGTTGAGTTGTTGCATCGGCACAACCGCGTTCGACACAAACGTTGAGGACAGCCGGATGGTTGCAAATGAAGGAGCATGCGTTTTTTGGACGGTCAGCGAAGGCGGGTTGACCATTCGAAACTGTGGGTTTTCCGGGGAATTGGCCTGCGCGATGTTGTTTAGCGAAGCTGGCCCAAAACAGCAGTCGCAAGTCGTTCTGGAAGGAAATCTTTTTCGCACCGAAAAGGCAATTCAATTCTTCTTTGGAAAGATTCCTTCCAACCCGGTGAGGATTGATTCGCGGCAAAATGTCTTCGGCGGCCCGTACCTTGTCTCTCTATTTCCAATTGGAAAATCAACTGGCGCGTTCAACATGGTTCGTGGCCAAACCGAGCCTTCGGACGAAACAACCGGTGAACTCATCGACCGCTTTTTCCGTTGGCAAGACAACGAAAATGTATATTCCAGGGAGTTAAGCTATTTTTCCGCCAACTATTCTGAGCGACGTGCCCCCGATGGCCCTCGAACGATGCACAAAAAGGAAATGCGATTGGAGCGCTGGCTGGAATATGTCAATTCGGCCACGGCCACGTCGATTGAAGCCAAGATCAGTTTTGTCGAAAATCCGGAGGACCAGAGTCCATTCCCAAAATTCGGGGTTTCGTCATTTTCCAACCCTACCGATTCGATTCCCCCGTCCATGCAGCGGTTTCCCGGAAATTGACACGCCAGTCGCAGAATTTACTTTGACTGACGATCAATTGGCAGTTGACAATTCCTTTAGATCAGGACTTCGACATTCAAAAATGTGCCCAGGGACAAGCCGTGTTGGTTGACAATATCGAACCCAGAGCCTCCATCTATTCTCAGGCCGCCGCTGCTGAACGTTGAAAATGGATCGATCTCCATCTTGTCGTCGCCTCGACCCAGCCAAACCCACACGCGTGCAGCGGTAGTGTTGTTAATGTGGACCTGGTCGTCGCCTTCCTGGGTGTAAATATCCAGGTCGCCAGCGACTTGCACGTTTTCGGTGCCGACCAGGTCCGCATGTCCGCCGGTCAAGATGTTTGCATACCCATCGTGTTGCAAGTCGTTCAACGAGACCTGGTCATTGCCGTTATGTGTCAAGACAATCAAGTTACGGTTTCCGCCCGTGGGGCCACCGAAGACATACTCATCATCGAGGTTGCCGTTCGGCAGAAGCACGACTCCGATTCGCCCGGAGACATCGACCGTATCGTCCTGCGTGCCTGTATCAATGAAGACATCACCAGCGAACAGACCGTCAACATCGACCATGTCTGCTCCTGCCGCCGTAAAAATGTAGACGTCGCCGGTCGCTCGAACGCCGTCAAAAACGACAACGTCCCTTCCACTGCCAAATTCTTGCGAGTAGAAAGAATCAAATACGATGTCGATGATTCTCAAGGCATCGTTCCCCGGGCCCATGTCGACACTGACATCGCCAAGTTTTGTGCCGCCGACAATTCTTTGGGGCAATCCGGCGATGGTTGTCCCGTTTTGACCTGAAATGAGTATTCCGCCACCGGGCGCCGGCTCAATTTGCACTTGATTTGAAAGCCCATCGCCGATCAACGTGAGCTTGTTTGTCAGCGGGGATAAATTCACCGAAACGTTTCCCGCCATGAGTCTGCGGCCTTCCAGCGGTTCGTACGCCATTGCCTTACTCCCAACACGATTGCGCGAACGATTCATTGAAGAAAACGACATGTTTGTACTCCCAAAGTGGTGGTTCAACCTTGCAGCCGCCCCAAAGTCAAACTCTGCGCGACAGCAGCATTTCAAAAACAGGTATTCAATTCCGCACCTGACCTTTCAGGAAAAGCGGGAAATTCCTGATTAATCTGGTTCGTCAGTCGTCAACGCCGACTTTGGCGGCGAAAAAAGAGTTGTTTAAGCGATCTCAGGTACCGCTGGCAAGCGATCACGGGGTTCATGTTTGCGTGGGCTGAAAGTAGCACCGGAAAAGACAGCCGCGCCAGCTACGAGACCATCTACAACAAACAATGACTCCTGACACCTGGTATGTCCCCAAGTTCGAAGAAAAAAGACAAAAGGACCATTCTGGCGTTTCTACTGAAGGAAGTTGCAGCACCTTCACTCAGGAGGC
>JAYVKA010000242.1:0-7392 GCA_043768885.1 Planctomycetota bacterium | reverse complement strand
AATTTGCAGCCTCGAGGTTGGCTTCCTGTTTTTCAATTTCCAGCCTGAATCCGTCGTTCGTCCGTTGCCGCGTGTATTTTTCGTACACCTCCAGTTTCTGAATCGCAAGGTCACGGTCCTGTTTGGCCTTTTCAACAGCAAATCCGTCTGCTTCCAGCTGTGTCCGGGTAACAAACCCTTTTCGATTCAGCATCTGGCTGTGTCCGTAATACTCGGTCGAACGCTTTAGCCCCTCATCGGCCAGGGCCATTTCGGCTTTCAATGCCGCGAGTTCCTGAGCGGCAACTCCTTTTTCGAATTCATTGAGCAAGCCGTTTGCAGTCGCCAAATCTGACTGGGCCTGGATCACTGTCGCCTTGTCGCGTGCGACCTGGATTTGCTGCTCGATTTGTTGATCGCGTAAAAGGGAATCGTCCAGCTGGCATAAAAAATCACCGGACGTAACGACGCTTCCTTCGGCGACGACGGCCAGAATGGTGGTTCCTTCGCGGCCCTGCGACTTGACATGGCAACGGATTTCAATGTTGCTGCTGCTCTCGATTTCGCCCGACTCATTGACTGACGCGACAAACTCCGACTCGATAATTGGGACCGTCACTGCACCAGCATATTTGTCCGAGGCAGAGCCCAGCGATTTTTGCCAGACATAGATCCCGCCTCCCCCCGCGCACAAAAGAAACGCGATCAAAAGTGTCGCCCGGATAAATCCACTTCGTTTCATCGATCAGGCCTGATAGCGATTAGGAAAATGATTCAGTTGCAAGCCACAATAATGGTACTGAACGCCTCAAATGTATTTCTGTTTTCTGTACCAAATAATTTTAACCCATCGGCAACCGACCGTAAAAGATTCGACCCTGAAATGGTCCTCACATACATCCTGGATGCGGGATTGGGCGTGTTCCAGCCCATTTCCGATCAATTTGGGACGCTTGTGCCGGTCTTCACGAAATTGCCCGTTTCAGAATTTCCGGCTTTACCGCCCGTAGCAAGAACTTCACTCAATCCCTGTTCCGCATCGACAAAGCACAACCACATGACTTTTCCATCGCTAGTTGTCCCGGAACGGCCATTCGTTACGAATCCAGCCCGTCTATTTCCGCTTGCTCGTCGACGATGACCAGCGGATTTTGTATCATTTCGGAAATGAATGACGAACCTGCCAAAACGACAGCGGCCAGAATCCTGGTTGTTGACAACGATAAAGACCTTGCCCACGCGATGACCGAAAGCCTCGAGCGAATCGGCTTCATCGTGACCACAGCGACCAGCGGAGATGAAGGCTCGAAGTTGATCCATCGCGAGACTTTTGACCTCGTGGTTACCGACCTGATGATGAACGATATCGACGGGATGCAAATTTTGCGTCAGGCCCGCGAATCATTGCCGGACGCCGAAGTGATCCTGGTGACCGGCCATGCAACGGTTCCCCGTGCCGTCGAGGCGATGCGTGAAGGAGCCTACAACTTTCTCGAAAAACCAATCACGCCCAAACGATTGCAGGCCGTGGCGGTAAAGGCCGCAGAGTCTGTCAAGCTTCGTCGCCAGAACCAGGAATTGCACAGTCGGCTGGATGAAAAGTTTGGCTTCGAAAACCTGATCTACGCCAGCGACAGCATGAAAGGAGTCATCGATCGGCTAAAACGAATTGCACCGACCGACGCGGGAGTGCTCGTCACCGGCGAGACGGGATCCGGCAAAGATGTCGTTGCCCAGGCAATTCATCAAAACAGTCCCCGCAAGAAAAAACCATTCGTCGCGATCAACACGGCTGCGGTCGCCGAGCATCTTGTCGAGAGCGAGTTGTTCGGTCACGTCAAAGGCGCTTTTACCGACGCGATTTCCGATCGGCAGGGGAAATTCGAATACGCCAATGGTGGCACGCTGTTCCTCGACGAAGTTGGCGACATGCCGATGGCAACGCAAATCAAACTGCTGCGTGTGCTCGAGGAACGTGAAATCACCCGCGTCGGTGACAACAAACCGATCGAGGTCAACGTGCGCGTCATTGCGGCGACCAACAAGGACCTTGAAAAGGAAATCGAAGCCGGGCGTTTTCGAAACGATCTTTACTTCCGCCTGAAAATCGTAACGGTCCACCTTGATCCGCTTTCCAAACGGCGCGAAGACATCCTGCCCCTGGCCGATTTTTTCCGGAAACAGGCCGCGAAGAAAAACAACAAGCCGATTCGCGGTTTTTCTCCGCCCTTGCGACAATGGTTGCTGGACTATCAATGGAAAGGCAACGTTCGCCAGTTGAAAAACGTGGTCGAAAGTCTGGTCGTAATGGACCTCGATGGAACGCTCGATATCGATGACCTCTCGCCGGATTTGCTCACTGAGATGCCGGCTCCAGCCGGATCAAAGACAGCAAAAACCGTTTCGGCCAGTTCCAGTCCGGAGTTTGATGTCACGCCATCGGGTGACGGATCGTCGGCGCACCTGGCTGGAAAAACGATGCGCGACATCGAACGATGGGCCGTCGAGCAAACGCTGTCGTTGACCGGTGGCAATCGCGAAGAGACCGCGCGGATGCTGGGGATCAGTGAACGCAATCTGTACCGCAAGCTGAACGAATACGGATTGAGAAATGCCAACTGAAACCAGCACAGTCCGTCATCAACCGATTCGCCTTCTGAGTTCCGGCGTCGTCAACAAGATTGCGGCGGGCGAAGTCATCGAGCGACCGGCCAGCGTTGTCAAGGAACTGTTGGAGAATTCGATCGACGCCGGCGCGACGCGCGTCGAAGTCTCGATTCGCAACGGCGGGCTGGATTCGATCCGCGTCACCGATAACGGCAGCGGCATTCCGGCCGACGAATTGCATTTGGCGGTCAGCAGCCACGCGACCAGCAAAATCCGTGACGCTGACGACCTGTTTAGTGTCCGCACTTTTGGGTTTCGTGGCGAAGCCCTCGCATCGATCGCCGAGATCAGCCAGTTTGCAATTCGCAGCCGCACCGCCGATTATGATTCTGGTCATGAGCTTGCAATTGCCGGTGGCCAGCCTTCCGAAATCGAGCCATGCGGAATGCCCGTCGGCACTACGGTCACTGTCGATGAACTCTTTTTCAATACGCCAGTTCGGCGAAAATTCCTGCGAACCAGCCAGACCGAGATCGGGCACATCGGCGAAGCCTTTACGCGTGTGGCACTGGCGAATCCGGCGTGCCAACTGGGATTGATTCACAACGGCCGCGCCCTGCACGAGTTGGCTCCCTGCGATGATTGGCGGGACCGCATCCACGATTTTTTCGGCCCGGAGATTGGTGAAGCACTGATTCCAGTTGACAATCAAATCGAGCAGATTCGTTTGAGCGGTTACGTCGTCGATCCGTCGGTCAGCCGATCCAACAACCGGATGCAGTACCTGTTTCTGAATGGCCGCTACATTCGCGACCGCTCGCTGCAACATGCGCTCAGCGAAGCCTACCGCGGACTGTTGATGACGGGACGGTTTCCGGTTTGTTTCCTGCGACTGGAGATGCCTTACGATCAAGTCGATGTGAACGTTCACCCAGCAAAGCTCGAAGTCCGTTTTCAGGAAGGTGGACGGATCTACAGTCACTTGCTGGGGACAATTCGTAACCGGTTTCTGACAACGGATCTGACTTCGTGGGCCCAGCTGAATCGGCCCGGAGATCAACCCGGCGAACACCAACGCCGCGAACTCCCCCCGGCCCTTCACCCCGGTGCATCACTCCCAGGCCCCGCCGTTCCTCCACCCATTCCATCGCCTTTCCAGCAGCCCCATATCGGTTTTACTCAGCAGCCCATATCGCGAAACTGGATCGATCAACCACGACAACAAAGTGGCGCGCCATTACCAACACCAGCCCCATTACTGCCAGGCAAACCAGCTGCGACTCCTTCCGCAAGTCCATCCCAACCAAAAATCGAAAATCATCCATCCGAAATCCAAAATTCTGCCCGGCGCCAAACCGCCCTGCAAGTTCACGACACGTATCTGATTACGGAAACCGATGAAGGCATGGTGGTGATTGACCAACATGCTTTGCACGAGCGGATTCTTTACGAGCAAATCCGCGAGAAGGTAACGTCGGGCGGGCTGGAAGTCCAGAAACTGCTGGTCCCGGAACCGGTCAGTTTGACTTCGGCCGAATCAGCGGCGGTGCTCGAAAATTCGGAGACGCTTCGCAAGATCGGAATCGAAGTCCAGCCTTTTGGTGGCGACACGATTCTGGTTTCAGGCTATCCAGCCATGTTGGCCAACCACAATCCGGCCGAGATGTTGCGGAATGTGATTGAATCGCTGATGACTCCGGGTGCGAAGTTGCAGCAGCGGGACGTGCTGGATGATCTGCTGAATATGATCGCGTGCAAGGCGGCGATTAAGGCTGGCGACCGGTTGACCCGTGACGAGATTTCGGCCTTGCTGGAGCACCGCCAACTCTGCCAGGACGCTCATCATTGTCCACATGGAAGGCCGACTTCTTTGGTCTTTTCCCGCGAAGAGCTGGACCGCCGATTCAAGCGAATTTGAGTCCTGACGGCTTCCAAACTCCGTATTGGTGAAGTTGCCGATTGGAATGGGCTGATTGTGCCATAGTCATTCGAATCGTACAAACTGCCAAAAAACACACGGTTTCGGCCGCCTGGCTGGTTGGGAAAACCGATTCCGCTGTCTAATATGGAGTATTGGCATGTGGTTGCCGACAATTACAGCACCCCGGCCTGCTTGCAGCCAATTGATTCTCCAATTTTCCACCAACTTTCCGCCCCCAAGTCTGTTCGCCCATGATTTGTGTCAGCGTAGGCCGTGGTCGGCACCGAATGATGATTGCCGAGCGCGATTATTTGGGCGAGAAAGGCCATGGGCTGGTCGAGCTGCGTTTGGACTACATTCGCCGGCCGGTCAATTTGAAACGGCTACTGGAAGGCCGGAATTGCAAGGTCATTGCCGCTTGCCGCCGTCCAACCGATGGCGGCAAATGGATGCGGAGTGAGAATGACCGGCTGACCCTGCTTCGAACCGCGATTGCCGACGGCGCGGATTACGTCGATCTCGAACACGATATTGCCGGCAGCATTCCCCGCTTCGGCAAAACAAAACGGATCATCTCGTACCACAATTTCAACGAGACGCCAGATAATCTGGACGATATCTGGATGGGCATGTCCCGGCTGGATCCGGACGTCATCAAAATTGCAACTTTCGCCAACAACCCAATCGATAACATTCGGGTTTTGCGAGTCGTGAAGCGTGCCAAGTTTCCGACGGTCGCTTTTTGCATGGGTGAGATGGGCGTGTCGTCGCGTGTTCTTTGCGGCAAGTTTGGTTCGCCGTGGACCTACGCCTCGATGCATGAAGAGCGCCAGATTGCGCCGGGCCAATTGAGTCTGCGCGAGATGGTTGAGGATTTCCAATACGACACCATCAGGGAAGACACCGGAATTCTGGGCGTGATCGCTGATCCGGTTGCCCATAGTCTGAGTCCCCGGGTTCACAACGCAGTCATTCGCAAGCAGGGGCTAAATCTGCTTTACTTGCCCTTTCGTGTCCCGGCAGAACAACTCGATTTGTTCATGTTGGCTTGCCCGGAGATGGACATCCGCGGTTTGAGCGTGACGCTTCCCCACAAGGAAAAGATTCTCCGCAATCTGAATGTGCTGGATGACAACGTGGTCGGCGTGCGGGCCTGCAATACAGTCGTTTTTCGAAACCAGAACGCCTACGGATTCAACACGGACCTCGAATCGTCGGTGTCGATTTTGCGGGAGGCGTTCCATGCTGACGACTCAAAGGAGTCTCTGGCCGGAAAACGGTTTCTGATTCTCGGCGCGGGCGGTGTTGCCCGGACGATTGCCTGGGGCTTGATGCGGCATGGTGCGAACGTATTCATTACAGCCCGCGACTATCGCAAAGGCGACAGTCTGGCGAACAGTTTGAAATGCAAATCCATCGACTGGTCGGTGCGTCAAAACTTCGAGTGCAACGTGCTGATCAACGCAACGCCCTGCGGAATGTTTCCGAACATGGACGAAACCCCGTTTGCTGACACCTGGTTCAATCCTGAAGTTCTGGTATTTGATACGATTTACAATCCCGAGCAGACCCTGTTTATCAAGCATGCCCGCGAAGCCGGTTGCCGAACGATCACCGGTGTGGACATGTTCGTCCGACAGGCGGCACGCCAATACGAATTGTTCACCGACCAACAACCGGATATCGAATTGATGCGTCAGGAAGTCAAACGCGGTACCAGTGCGGCGCGCTATTGATACCGTAACCGTTGGGTTTTGACCAAAGTCGTTCGTGGTACCGCATTCAAGCGGCCGAGTCACAAATTCTGATCGCCAACCGGCAACCCGCGCTATGCAAGAAACAAACCCTGCGATACTTTTTCTGGCGGGACTGCGAGGCACCGGCAAAACGGTTGTCGGCAAACTGGTCGCCAGCGAATTGGGGTTGAAGTATATCGACCTGGACGAGGCGATCTCCAATACGGCTGGAAAATCGATTGCCGAGATTTTTTCAGACGATGGCGAGTCGTCGTTTCGGTTTCTGGAATCCACCGAGCTGATTCATGTTTGCCAATCTGGCCCCGCGGTCGTTTCGCTCGGCGGTGGTTCCTGTGTGGAACCGGCCAACCGAAAACTGATCCGTTCATCGGGCCGTGCAGTTTGGCTGACCGGTTCCCCGCAGGTTCTGCTGGAGCGAATTGAGGCGGATCCGCTTTCCAATTCGAATCGCCCGCCATTGACCGGACTGATTGCCCTGGAAGAAATCCAGATGCTGCTGGCCGCGCGTCGTGACGGTTATGCTGAATGCACCGACCTGGTTTTGGATACCGACAGCGCGAAACCGGATGAACTGGCAGAGCGGATTTGCCAGTGGTGGAATGAAAGCCGATAGAAGTTAAGGCGAACCCGATTGTTTCACCCGGCCCATTTATTCATGCCTGATTTGGTAACATCCCTTTTCCTGTTTGCAGGCGGAGCCATCGCCGGGTCGCTGGTGAACTGGGCGATCTACTCGCTTGGTTATTTTCAACAGCGGCTGATCAGCCCGTGGTCAACTCCCGACCGAAAGGCACCTCTTCGAAAAGCACTCGATCGGGTTCCGATTTACGGATGGATCGGGATGCGAAGAGAAGAATCAATTCACGGTCGCGGGTTCTGGATTCGCCCGCTGTTAATCGAATTGGCCCTCGCATGTTTTGCCGTCTGGTTTTGGCAATGGCAACACGACGCCGGGTTGCTTGGAAAACGAATCCAGGACTTGCCCGAATGGAACGCCCAACTCTGGTTCTCGGCGCACATTTTGTTGATCGTGCTGTTGACCATCGCGACGTTCATCGACTTTGACGAAAAAACGATTCCCGACTGGATCACAATTCCGGGCACTGTCGCCGGTTTGTTGTTTGCCGT
>JAYVKA010000241.1:0-7480 GCA_043768885.1 Planctomycetota bacterium | reverse complement strand
CGTTCCATCAAAAACGACAAACCGGTTCCGGTTCCGGTTGGCGAATTTCGATACGGCGTCTGGCGGAACCACCAGCAGGAACCGGAAAATCCAGGCGTTGCCGATATTCATGCGACGGGCGAAGATTTGCTGGTATGCAGAACCGACGACGAGCGATTTGAAATTCACTCGCACGGTGGACGCATCGCGACAACACGCATCGCAAGTGACCTGCAAAATTCTGGAGCGATTCTTTCTACATGGCAGGAAAACCTGCTCGCGACGATACCCTGGTATCGGGCCTGGCCGGAAATCGTGTTTCAACAAGCGACGACTTTGCGAACCGCCTCAATTCTGGGGCATCAGCGGCACAACTGGATTCGGCTTGGCGAACGAATGAGACAGGCCATCGACGGCCACAGCCTGGTGATTGACCCGTTGCAGCTGACTCTGGAGTGGGAAAACTTTGGACGCCACCTGACAATTCCCAGAAAACTTGTTCTGTTCGGCCCGCCCAATGCCGGAAAAAGCAGCTTGATGAACCGGCTGGGCGGATTCGATCGAAGCATCATCCATGACGTTCCCGGAACAACCCGCGATGTCGTAACGCATGCCAGCGCGATTGATGGCTGGCCAGTTGAGTTTCTTGATACTGCGGGCATCCGCATCGGAATCGACGATATCGAACGCCAGGGAATTGACCTCGCCCGAACCGCCATTTCGTCAGCCGAGCTCCGAATGTTGGTGCTGGATTCTGCGAATGTTCCGGACTGCGATCAATTGAACGAACTGCTGGAGACGAATCCGGGCTTGATCGTTTGGAACAAAGTGGATCTTTCACTTCATGCGAAAAATGATTTGGGCAACTCGATCACGGTCTCTGCACTGACCGGCGAGGGTGTGCCTGAATTGATTCATCGCATCGGAGAATTGCTGGTCCCTAAATTTCCGGAAAGCGATCTGGCAATTCCACTTAATGAAGAAATGGCCAGTCAGCTGCAAAAGGCTCTGGCATTTGCAATCGAAGACAACCGGGTGGCACTTCGTCAATTATTCGCCAAATAATCCACGATCGAAATATCGGCCTGGCAAAACTAAAGCAGCCCGCGAGCCTTGATTTCCAGATACTTGTTGACCATCGGAGCCGTCAACTCATCCGGCCACGCGTCGATCGTCAAGACGCCCTTCTGAGCCAGGCCCGCAATGGCTTGTTCCCGCCAGGTGACAATTTCATTGGCTGCAATCTGAATTGTGTGTCCAACAGTTTCCTCGCGAACACCGTGCATCGCTGATCGTTCCGGCAATGACGCCGCACGCCGATACAAGTCGTGGTCTCGCAAAAACACCCCCAGCGGCAGATGCTTGCCAGCCTGGATTACGAGATAGTCCTTGATGATTGTCGCGTTAATCTGGTCGATCACGTTTGTAATCAGAATCACAAGCGATCGCTTGCGGACCTTTTGGTCCAGGTACAAAAACGCCCGGTCGTAACGGGACTCGGTATATTGCGCAAACTGGTCAAACGAGGCGTGTAACAACTGGTTCACATGCCGGGTTCCCGTTCGTGGTGGAACAAAACCGAGTACGCGGTTGGAAAACAGAACCAGTCCAACCGAATCACCTCGCGACAATGCGATCCATGCCAGCATCAACATCGAATTGAGCGCATGATCCAATACGCCAAGCTTGCCGCTTTGCCCAGTCATCAACCGGCCACAATCGATCATGAAAATGACCTGCTGGTTTTGATTCGCCTGGTAATCCCGCACGATCAAATGCTGACGACGCGCGCTGGCTCGCCAGTCAACACGGCGATAATCGTCATCAATCGTATAGTCCCGCAGACGCTCAAATTCGTTTTCCGTCCCGGCCCGGCGACTTCGCCGGAGTCCAAGCAGACTCAACCGGTTCGTCCTGGCCAGCAGTTCATATTCGCCCAACTGCTTCATGTCCGGGTAAACATGGATCGTACCTGGAGCGTCGATCTTCATGAATCGATGCCACATTCGAAACAGGCTTCCAGCCCGGATATGGGCACAATGAAGCTGGAATAACCCCCGTCTCATGGCCCGAAAACGGTAGTGCATCCGGCTGCGTGAGTGCGCTTTCAGCACCAATCGTGCCCTTCCGCCAGTCGTTATGAATTCTTCTGGCAAGTCATCATGAACTTCGATTTCGAAAGCTCGCCGACCCGAGTTTGCGATTTCCAAATCAACGTCATGCGGCTTCCCCTGTGAAACAGTCTTTCCTGTTGTACGAACGGCACTAAAAGTCGATTGAGCCGGCACTGTGAAGACATCCAGCAAAACAGTCAGAACAAAAACGGCGTCCAGAATCAAAATACCCTGTAGCCAACCGGGCCAGAAAATCACCAGGCCAGACGCAAAAAGGGGAATCGTGGCAGCCACTACCATTTTTCGCGACGGAAAAATCCGCCAGGACATGGCCAGCAGCAACATCGGGGCCGCTACCAACGCCATCCAAAGAAACGGACGTTCCACCAGGAAATCAAATGACGATTTTATCCAGTCCATCGGTCCGATCAGTTTGCGGTGACGGGAACATTCAAGCGCGGTACTTCGACCGAACGAATCACTTCGTCAATCAACTGATCGACCAATTGGCCTTCGACTTCCGCTTCGGCTGTCAACCTGACCCGATGACGCAATATTGGCTTGACCAACTGGACAACATCGTCCGGGACAGCAAAATCGCGCCCACAGAAAGCTGCGAGCATCCGGGCCCCCTGTACCAATCCGATCGCAGCCCTGGGTGATGCACCGCCGTGAAAACTCGGCCATGTTCGTGTTGCCCGAACCAGGCGGGTAATGTAGTTGACCAGCAACGGATCAACCCGAACCGATTCAGACTGAAGGCCAATCGCCACGACTTCTTCTGGTGTCGTAACGGTTTTGACTTCGTCCAGCAATCGTTGATCCAGGTCTTTCAAAGTGCTGTGCCTCATCACGATCTCTGACTCCTCCTTCAGATCGGGATAGTCCATCGTCAGCTTGAACATGAACCGGTCCAGCTGGGCCTCGGGCAGATTGTAAGTACCCTCCGACTCGATGGGGTTCTGCGTCGCCAACACGACGAACGGTGCCTGCAATTCGTGGGTATTGCCATCGACGGTCACGTTTCTCTCCTGCATGATTTCGAGCAGGGCCGCATGCGTTTTGGCTGGAGCGCGGTTGATTTCGTCGCACAGCAGTAATTGGGTGAACACTGGTCCGCGACGGAACACAAACTCCTGTTCCTTGACATTGAAAATGGGCGAGCCCGTAATGTCGCTCGGCATCAGGTCGGCTGTAAACTGAATTCGGCCGAACTGGCAACCCAGTGCTTTTCCCAGCGTTCGAACGAACAATGTCTTGCCCAATCCGGGCACGCTTTCGATCAGGATGTGACCGCCGGAAAAAACGGCAACCATGGTGCCCATCAGCAATCCGGATTGGCCGACAAACATTTTGCCAACCTGCTCCGTGACCCGATGATACATTTCCGAAGCCGCGTTTCCGGGAACCACGGAATCGAGCGGATTCACCGCCAGGTGCGACTCGCTGGCCGGAAAACTGGAAGGCTCATCCAATTCACTGCCGAGGGCCAATTCAGCGCTGGGCATTTTGACTTCAATCACCTGTTCGCAGTGCGGGCAACGAGTCTTTTTTCCAGCCGCACTGGCCGGCACCAACAACGATCCCTGGCAGTTGGAACAGGTAAGCCGGATTTTGTCGCCAGCCGGTGTGGGAGATTCCATATTGTGATTCATGTCAAAAAGGGTTCCAAATTGAAATTATTGCCCGGGAGCACGTTTACCTGCTCCGACAGTTTTTGACGAGCGGTTGGCCGCCATTTTCGCCCGTAGCCAGTTTTCCGTCTCGACCGTTCTTCCCGAGCGAACAATCAACTCGCCGACTGCATCCACATGCCGTCCCAAGCCAGGTTGCAATTCCTTTTCGAGCGCCCTGGGCCTGCCCAAAACCGGAAAAACGGAAAAGACAAAGATCAATCCAATCGCCAGGATATGTGGAACGATGTATCTTACCGGTGGCTGGTTAACCCACGACCAGGCGGTCTGTTTTTCATAGACGGAATCCGAGTATGTAACGTCTCCGGAATGAAGAAACAGTACCGGACCGTTTACCGTGCCGATTTCGTCCAGCACTTCAGTCGCCAATTTGCGGTTCGTCGGATTCAAAAGCGAATAGTTCAGCAGAAACGAACTGTTCGACACGACGACAACATTGGAGCGAAAAACGGAATTATTGCTTACCGTGGAAAAAGCAAACGGAACACCGTCGTCCGTTCGCAGGATGACGTTCGAAGATTTGCCCGACGGAGGCATCAGGCGAACCGTTCCAATCTCGACGGTACCGCCGGAAACATCAATCGATTTTCCAGCCCGGTTTTTCATTCGATCAAGCTTTTTTCTTTCCCCGATTTTTGTCTGAAACCAGTCACAGCTGGCCGACGCGATTCGGCTGGCACCGTCGTGTCCATCGGCGTCAGCCATCGCCCAGGCTCGACGCCGCATCAAGGATTCTGCATCTTTGCCAGTGGCGTTCCGGGTCGCGTCGTTCCAAAATCCGGTTGCTGCATCTGCATCCCAGCCGACGTATAAAAGTTTCCGCCTTGAATCATTCCCCAGCCAGGTGTTGATCCGTGTGGCAACCTCCGGATCTGGGCATTCCGAATCTTTTGCGGCAAACCAAACGATTGCTCCAAAGCGTTCCACGCGAGGGGTTATGCGCCGGTCAGCAACGACGTGGTTGCCGCGGCGCTGAAAAATATCGGCGAATACGCTAGTCCCGTTTACACTGACCCGCGCGTCGGAAGTCGCCTGGGTTCCATAGTCATTGGTTATCAATGGTGATTGCGCGCATCCACCAATCGACACAACAACGACGAACAAGGCCAGCATGCGACCCTGAACCATCGCCGGTGTTTTTGTCAAACGTGGAGTGCGTTTCTTCACGGTTTGCCTCCCGACTCGGCTGGCAACGACAGGCCGGCAATATTGTCAGCACTGGCAAGGACGCGATCGTAATCCCGTTCATGCGCGGGGTGGTTTCCAAAAAACACAGCTTCAAAATCGTTAATCAGCCCGCGAAACCCCGTTCCACCGGGAATGCGTCGCAGCAATTCATTCAGATATTGCCGATTGGTTTTCCCTTTTCGCAGCTGAATCATTTCTTTCCGGTCCAGCGTTACAAGGGCGTGTGAGTATAAATAAATGATTGCCTGACGAAAGTTTTTTTCGCGGGCCGCAGCCAATGCAGCCTCCCGAAAATTACGGATCGATCGATCCACCTCAAACGGAAGATTTTCGACCCGATTGCCATCATCAAGCTCTCCGGATCGAAGAATTATCGCCCCCGGGTCAGGTTTCATGTTCGCCACGACCCAAACAAACAGTCCTACCAACAGCAGAAACAATACGCCCAACACGATCCAGGTAGTTCCCGGACCCAGCCAGTCAAAATTCATGTTTGGCAAGTTGGGCCTGGCCGGTTGTTTCATTGGGGTCGTGGGAATGGCTGCTCGGTTTGCACTCACCGCGGCTTTTTCCTTTTGCTTGCCTGGCCATTTCGCGCTATCGTTTTTTTCGTCGTACCAGGAGGGCCCGATACGTTCCAGTGACGAGGCAAACGGGTCATCCGTGGCGGACTGCGTTTGTTGGGCTTCCACTGCATTGACGATTCCCAACAGCAGCACGGTCGCAGTCAACAAAACATTTGCCGACGCTCTGTTGAAGATGAAATGTTGATTTCGAAGCATTATTAAACCACCATCCTGTATGCCTCGGCCTTGACTTTCAATTCGGCATCCCAACCTTCCTGTCTCGCCCTCAAGTCGATATACGACAGGAAACGCACGACTGCGGAGAATCCGGCCACCAACCAAAGGGCGATCGCCCAGAACAACTGCCGGGCCCAGCCCATTCCTCCCAGGTCAATCGCCAGCACCCCGTCGGAGAACATGATCATCCCATAAATTCCCGCCGTCATCAGACCAGCCACCATTCCCAGCAAGATTGTCCGGCTCAAAACAACCGACGACGCAAAGCCATGCAAATTCTGGCTTCGTTTACTATAGCCAACGGCCACCTTTTTCTTTTCCTTTCCCATCATCAGGATCGGAGTTTTTTCAAGAATCACGATCTCGCTCGCAAACGGACGAAAAGTGCGAATGGCGCCGATGATTAGCAACAATAACAAACCAAAGACGATGACCATTTCCAGTTCATTCTGGCTGTTCGAGCCGGAATTCGCCCAAAGCAACAAAAACATGAACCCCACCGGCCGCAAAAAAGTATGGACCCAAATCACCCGAAACGAGGCGTGCAATACGTCGTAGATCGAAGCTCGCAATGTCGGCTGGTCGTAAAACATCGCCCGTCCCAGCCAGGCCGTTATCACAACCGTTCCAATCTGGCTTTCGATATAGACCAAACCCAACTGCATCCAGCCCCTCGCCGGATTCCCGTAGGAATAATTGCTTGACCAAACTGGCATTTCACAAATCAGGTAATTCACCACAGCCAGTGGCACTGCCGTGACAGCCAGTGCCAAAAGCAGCGTGGGCAGAAACGACCGGACCACCTGCAGCGCCAAATCGCACAGGCCGGGAAACGTGCGGGCCCGAATCGAAATCAGATGCCGATCAAGGTTCATGGCCGCTTCCAGGGAAAGCCCAACACGACGAAATAAAACATGAGCAGGGTACTGGAGATCAGCGCAACTAGTCCTTTCAGCCACCACGGCAAAATGTATTCAGGCAACGGCGAAACAAATCCCTCGATCATGGCTGCCAGGATAAACAACACCACAGCACAAATTGCAATTGGCAAACTCTCTCGCCCGGCCAGCACCACCGAATCCAGTCGCCTTCTGCCATGAGTCCAAAACCAGCCCAGACCAATTTTCAACCCGGCCCCGGCACTCAGGATAATTGCCGTCAATTCAAACGGACCATGAGCGGTCGTGAAGTTTCGAAAGTTGATTCCGGCCGCGCCCAATTCCGGACGCAGCATGTACCCATCGACTGCACCCAGGAACACTGCATTGTAAGCCAGCGTCACAAAACCTGGCAGAATCAACACCATCGAGGCAAAACACTCCAGGCCAATTCCCGCGTTGTGGCGAACATAAAACCCGGCCATGAAAAAATTGTCTCCCATCGATCTTCCGCCACCCGTGGCACCGCCTTGAGTTCCTTTTGCTGAAGAATCATCAAACTGGACATACATTTTTTCAATTTCTTCCAACTGCTCCGTGCCGACCACTTGCTCGGCAAAATCCGGCCACATTTCCTGGTCCCAGGCCAAATACCCGCTGAGCAGTGACAATCCCCAAAACAAAAGCGTCACCGTGTGAATGGCCGGCTCGGAAAAAATCCTGCGTGGCGTATCGACAAAGGCCAACTCCAGCCAATGCCGAAGATCAAACCCGCGGCTGCGATACAATCGATTGTGAGCCCGTGCGACCAGCGTATGCAAATA
>JAYVKA010000240.1:0-3264 GCA_043768885.1 Planctomycetota bacterium | reverse complement strand
TGATTTTGGCATGTACCGCTTCGCCGTTGATCAAATGCAGCGCCTGGGAAAGGTTCGGCTCCATTTTGACTTCACACGAGCAAACCGTATCCCGCGTTGCCCGCCCAAACGTCGTGAGGAAATACGACGAAGTATTTCCGTCAGCAATCTCGACCGCTTTGGCTCCGACCGGCAATCCCCGGAACTTGTTTTCCGTCTCTGTGATTTGGCTGATTACATCCAGCATGACTTCCGCACGAATACGGCGAAGCGCGGCATGCGAGAAATTCGATTCGTCCAATTCGTTGGTCGGATTCGTTGTTGTGGTCAGCTGATAAGCCCGCGAGTTGCAAATGTCGCGAACCAGTTGTTTGAAATCGAACTCATAGCCAGCGAACCTGGAACCGAGTTCTTCCAGCAACGGACCGTTGGACGGCGGATTGCTAATTCGGACGTCATCGACTTCGTGAACAATTCCACGGCCCATGAAGTGTGCCCAGACGATATTGGCCAGGTTTCGGGCAAACATCGGATTTTCGCGCGATGCCAGCCAGCCAGCCAAAATCTTGCGACGGTCCTGGCCCTGAACATCCGGTTCGTCGCCGCCCAAAAATCGTGGCGGCATGTTCGCGCCAGAAACCGGGTGTCGCATTTCACCGCCACCGCTGTTGAAAACAATCTGCTCGCGCGGATCGGAGCCGGCTTTGCGGCCAATCTGCGAAAAGAAGGCGGCGAACTGGTAGTAGTCACTCATCTTCCATCGGTCGAACGGATGATTGTGGCACTGGGCACATTGAATCCGGGCTCCCAAAAATACCTGGGCGACGTTCTCGGAAAGCTTCAGCGTATCGCGCTCAGCTTCAAAAAAATTCGTTGCCGGATTGGTGAATGTTCCGCCTTCGCTCGAAAGGAGTTCCCGGACCATCTGATCAACAGGGACGTTGTTCTGAATCTGCTTTTGCAGCCAGTTGTAATACAGCAACGTCGCCTTGTAGCTGACGATTTGCGTCGAGCGGATTTGCAAAAGCTCTGACCATTTCATCACCCAAATATCGACAAACTCTTTTCGCTCCAGCAACTGGTCCACCAGTTTCGCACGTTTGTCACTGGCTGGATCGGCAACGAACTCCGTGACTTCGGCGGCAGTCGGTACGACACCGCAAATGTCGATCGAAACCCGTCGGATGAATTCAGCATCGTTGCAAACACCCGATGGAGCGATGTGCAGATTCTTGAGCTTTGTGTGAATCAGCGAATCGATGTAATTGTTCCCGGTAATGTCGGAAGGCCAGGCGAATTGGTCGTCGGCTGGCAGAACGATAACCGGAATCCCTTCGGTATGAGTGTCGAAACGCGCCATGATAAATGCCTCGCCACGGTTTTTCGCAATCGCATTCCCCGACTGGTCCACTGCAACACTGTTGTCGTTGCTGGTCATGAAGTAGGCGAGATGAGTCACATCGCGATCGGTACCGTCAGCGTAATGGGCCCGGACGGAAAGTTTTTGTTTCGCTTCGGTCCCGACGAGAACCGCGGATTTGGGAAAAATGTCGAGACTGGTTACGGCGGGAACTTCGCCTGGATCGATCGGCGCACCATCTTTTAGCCACTGGACTACGGCTTCATACAGTCGCGAGTCACGCTCGAACAGTGTGCCGCCGGTGTGTGTCACGGAACCGGTCGCCTTATTCACCAACAGACATTCTTCCGGGGTTGCCAGATTGATTCTGCGTCCCGGCATCTCGCGGGTCAGCCGGTGAAAATCGCCAGCCGGATCAAATCCGTACAACGACAGCCGAAAACCGTCTTTGCCCCGTGCCGCTCCGTGGCAGTTCCCTGCGTTGCAACCGGCCCGCGAAAAGACCGGCATGATGTCGTTGCGAAAGCTGATCGGAGGATAAACATCGTGGGCGGCAACCGCAACCAAAATCTCGGCTGTCAGTTCACCAACTGTTACCGTCAGTTTGGTTTCACCATTCGCGACCGGCAGGATTGTTCCCGCGTCAAGTTTTGCAATCGCCGGATCGGTCAAAGCAATGACGGCTTGAGAAGTTACATCAAACGTCGTTCCGTCCGGTTCGATTCGCTGGATGACGAAAGTCTGTCGGTCGACAGCTGACGTTAGCGAAACACTTGACGGGAATATTTCGATTCGCGGCGAAACTGGTACGGCAGGCGACGGCGTCGCGATTTCAGAAGGTTCCACAGCGGCCGGCGTTTCTGGCGCCGCTGCCGTTTCGGTGGCGTCGCCAACTCCTCCTGCGCCCGACTCTTGGGCTATTCCCAATGGTGTTGCCATCCAGACAAGTGCCACAGTCAGAATCACAATTCGCAATTTCGTTTTCGAAAGCATAAAAGTCTCTTTCGCCAATGTCACAATTGATTTGAGTTTGATGTTCATCACTGGTTGGACCCTGACCCGTTCGACATGGCACGCAATTTTTCCAGGCGAGTTAACGGCTTTTCGGCGGGGGGCGCAGGAGCCGCCGCTGCGGCCGGTTCTGCAGAGGCAACTGCCGTCGGAACAGGTGCCGTGACCTGCAGTTCCGTCTTGCCCGTCACTGCAATTGCCGAGTCAACGCCGACCGGGTTGGTGACCTGACAAAACAGCGACTTGTGATTGCCCAGTGGGGTTTCGGCCGTTGTGAAAACATCGAAAACGATTTGAGTCGCGTCGGCTTTTACGGTTTTCTTTTCAACAGTCGTTCCGGGAGGTAAACCAAGGAGTTCGACTGTCGCATCGCCATCGAATGCAACAACTTGTTCGATCGTGCAAACAACCTGAGCCAGCTTTCCCTGCTCCGTTGCACTTCGACCGGCCGTAATTTTCATGAACGGCTCGGCCACATTGATTTCACCCATTTGGGACGAAACCCAAAGGTTTCCACCTTCGACTCCCGTAAATCCGACAACAAACACCGGCCATTTTCCGATCTGGGCATTGGCATTGGCGTTCAGGGGATAGTCGATTTCGGTTTGGCCCTCGGGGATCGTGATTTGATAATTCGTCCCGACGCCGGGTGGCCGAAATGGAAATCGCAAGTTGACGGGAGCGGTGAAGCCCTCATCACGTTTCAAAACCACACGGATGTTGCACGAGCCATCGCGTACCAGCGGTGCCGTCGGAGAACGGATCTCGATACTAAACGGAGCCGCTTTGGTTACCGCCATCGCAAGTTTTTCGACCGTCGCGCCGAAATAGACCGCATTGTTCGGCTCGCCATTGACGAAGTCGGCAAAGTTGGTGAAGCGGCCTTCGATCTTTTGTTCTTCGGAAACCAGCCG
>JAYVKA010000239.1:0-4947 GCA_043768885.1 Planctomycetota bacterium | reverse complement strand
TCAGCGGGTTGCGATTGTGATGCTGGAGAAGATGGGCTGCGTCGTAACGACCGCCCTGAATGGTGAAGAGGCGTTGGCGCTGGCTGGCGAACAGCCCTTTGACTTGATCCTGATGGATGTCCAGATGCCACGGATGGATGGGAGAGAAGCAACTCGCCAAATCCGGAAACTGTCCGGGCCGGCATCGCGCGTCCGCATCATTGGCCTGTCGGCTCACGCCGGCAAAGAGCACCGGGCCAACTGTCTTGCTGCTGGCATGGACGACTATTTGGCCAAACCGATTCGCAGTGCAGACTTGCAGCAAGTCATTGAGAAGGCCACCGAACCCAAATCCGGGACCAAACGTACCAAGAAGCCTGCCGATGCCAACAGGTTGCCTGTAGTCGATTGGGAACACGCGATGGACACTGTTGGCGGCGAGCGTTCGCTGCTGACTGAAATCATCGATGTCTTCATTGATGACAGCCCCAAACAGATGGTCGCGATCGAAGCGTCACTTTCGACAAAAGACACGACCGCATTGCGGCGCCAAACACATGGATTGCGAGGCGCGTTGAGCTACCTGGGCGCAGAGGCAGCGGTGGCAGCCGTTGCCGAATTGGAACAAATTGCCTTGTCGGGAGACCTCTCCCATGCGGAAGAATCAAGAAAAAGGCTGGTAATTGAACTTAAACAATTGACTTCGGAGCTTTTGAGATTTAAAAATGCAAAGTAGTGTCTAATGTAGTTTCTGATGAACCTCGTACCTGCTGGATGGAGCTGAATAATGCCAACTGTAATGGTTGTGGATGATACCGCGGTGGATCGTCGTCTGGCCGGTGGACTGCTCGAACAATCTCTCGAATACAACGTCTGTTATGCCGAGAACGGACAGGACGCATTAGCCAAGATCGTTGATTACCTCCCGGACATTGTGGTTACCGACTTGCAAATGCCTGATTTGGATGGCCTGGAATTGGTAACGTGCATTGGCGAACGATTTCCCGATTTGCCCGTGGTCTTGATGACGGCACATGGCAGCGAAAACATCGCGGCACAGGCTCTGGCCAGCGGAGCCGCCAGTTATGTTCCCAAGAATGAACTGGCCGAATCGCTCCTTGAAACTGTCCGCCACGTCCTGGCAATTGCCGGCAGCGAGTCTCGCAACCGCAAGCTTATGAACAGCATTCGCCGGACCGAATTCGAATTCGAACTGGATAATGAACCGGCCTTGGTCGAACCACTGGTCGATCTTGTGCAGCAAATCGTTGACAGCCATCAACTGTTCGACAATCAAACCAGAGTCCGTGTCGGAGTCGCGTTTGAAAACGCAATCATGAACGCAATGATACGCGGCAATCTGGAAATCAGCCGAAGCGAATTCCCGGTGACGACTCCGGAAATCATTGCACAACGAAGAAGCGAACCGGCCTTTTCTGGTCGTCGGATAAAGGTCGAAGTAAGCCTGAACCGTGACCACGTTCAGTTCCGGATCGAGGACCAGGGGCCGGGCTTTGACCTGAGCACCGTACCGACTCCTTCCGACCCGAGTTCATTCCGGAACGGCATGGGCCGCGGACTGGTATTGGTTCGTTCGTTCATGGATGAAGTTATTTTTGAAGACGGCGGACGCACCGTTCGAATGACCAAAAACCGTTGCGACCAACCGACCAAACCCCGGTAACAATTTCGATACTGCCGCGTTTCCCGGGTTTGGACCCAAGTTCTGAAAACAGTCTGCCTGCGCTATTTTGCCGAGTCGTCGCGATGGGGCTCTTTATTCGTAAATTGGGTTAGTCGTAGTTCGCAATCGGGTCGCTTGTCGGCGGGCACAAATTCAAGTGCCCGTTTTGATTCTGGAACAGCTTCGTCAAACTTCCCGGCTTCCGCATACGCAGCGGCGAGAGTGTCGATTGCACTCCAGTCTTTGCCATCAGAGAACTCGACAGCTTTTCGGGCCATTTCAATTGCACGTTCACCGTTTCGTGTTGCCTCGTCGGGACAGGTGGCGAGATACCAGGCCAGACCATTGAACGCGTCGGGAGAGTTGGGGCCTTTTTCTACGGCCGTTTCGTGATCTTTCAACGCCGTGGCGTAGTCCTTTGCCGCCAAATGGGCAGCTGCCCGGTTGGTGTAGGTGCCTGACGTTTCTGGCGAAATGGAAATTGCACGATCAAAATCGCGTATGGCATTTCCAATGTTGCCTTGTTCGAGATAGGCAATTCCCCGATTGTTGAAAACGATTGGCAGTTGTGGAGCCAGCCTCACCGCAGCGTTCAGGTCTTGCATGCTTCCGGAGATATCGCTGGTTTTGAATTTCAGCCATCCTCGGGTATTCAGTGCCATGACGTTTTTCGGTTCCAGCTCAACTGCCTTCCCAGCCATTTTCAGCGCTTCGTCCAGGTTTCCTTCGGACAGGAATACGTTCGACAATCCGATTATTGGCTCGGCGAATTTTGGGTTCAATTTCGCAGCCGTCTCGTAATCGGTTCTGGCTGATGCCGAATCACCACTCTCCAATAGTGCACTCCCCCGGTTCACATGAAACCACGGATTCCCCTCTTCCAGTTCCATCGCCTGGTTGTAGTCCGCAATGGATTTGGCATAGTCTCCCATCGAATAATGACCCTTGCCCCGGTTGTACCAGGCACGGGCAAATTTTGGATTCAGTCGAAGTGCTTCGCCCATGTCAGCAATTCCCAGCGGATATCGACCCTGCTCGATCAAGACCCTGCCCCGATTATTCCAGGTGTTCGGATCTTTCGGGTTGATTTTTAGCGACTCGTTCAAATCCGTAAACGCCTTTTCGAATTGCCCCTGTTCGAAACGAACCATTCCGCGGTGGGCCCATGCAGCGGCGTCATTGCGATGCGTTGCAATGCGTTCGGTGTATTGCTTCGCAGCGCTTTCCAGGCTCATGACATATGACAGAGGTAACCATCCCTTGACGTTGTTCAGGGCACACCATTTTCCGTCCACCGCGATCACAACATCAACGTCGCCGTCCCTAACGTGGCCAACCACCTGATCGCGAATCTTGGTATCGAAATCATGGGTCACCGCGACTTTGTCACCAACCGCTTGCGCGACCAGATTGTCAGTCGTGATCATTGGGAAAAGCAGTGATCCGGGAATCGCAAGCCAGGAAAGCAACCGGAAAAAAATCGTCAGTTTATTTTTCATCTTCGTAGTGATTTCGGGTAAGTGGAAAAGCAAAACGGCCTGCCAGGAATTCAGCTATTTCCCAATGCAGAAGCGGCTGAAAATCCTGTCCAGAATATCGTCCGTGCAAACGTCACCAGATATGGCGCCAATGTATTCCAAAGCGGCGCGAAGTCCGGCTGCCACAATCTCGTCACCAGCGCCGGAATTCATGGCATCCGATGTCTCATGCAACTCGGAAATCGCAGAATCGAGAGCCTGACCGCAACGCAGCAGAGTCGCAGGGACGACGTCGTTGATAGTTTGACTGGATTCAATGACTTTTTCAATGATCTTTTCGCGCAATTCTGCCACCCCAGCTCCTGTCACCGAGCTCACAGGAGCGGTTCCTCTGGGCGTCGATACGGAATCAGACAGGTCTGTTTTTGTTGCGACAACCAGAGTTGGCACAGTCAAATCAAGGGCACCCGCAAATTCCCCTGACGCGTTCGAACTGCTGATGTCCACGCAGTAAAGCACCAAATCTGCCCCCGAAATGGCCTGACGCGTTTTTTCACCAGCCATCCCGTCCGAGGATATTGCCGGACTTTGATCCGGCCACAGTTGCTTGTCCGCTGCGGAATTCAATTCGATTCCGGCTGTGTCGAATAGATCGATCACAATTGCATCCAGGCCAATTCGGTGGCAAAGATAATCTCGAGTTGTCCCTTTTGTATCGGATACGATCGCGGCGTTTCTGCCAACCAGCATATTGAACAAGCTGCTTTTCCCGGAATTCGGCAGCCCGGCAAGTACAACCCGGTACCCCAATTCGCTGGAACTCCGGCTGACCATTTGCGAACGCAATCGCTGCAACATGGATGAAGCGAAATCGATGCTGGACGCCAACCGTTCCCGATCAATGAACTCGATGTCGTCCTCAACAAAGTCCAAACCGGCTTCCAGATCGGCTAGCAATATCAAAAGCGTTTCACGGATTTCGGCGAAAGGAATTGCCAACCCGCCCGCCAATTGCGAAAGTGCCGTCGAGAAATCTTTGTCGTTTCGGGCATGAATCAACCCCAAAACAGCTTCGGCCTGAGTCAGATCCATCCGCCCGGCAACAAAAGCCCGCATCGTAAACTCGCCTGGCTGGGCCAATCGGGCACCCTGCTGACTACAGGCCTGCACGATTTGATCCATCACCGGTTGTGGGACCGAGGTGTGCAACTCAACTGCCCGTTGGCCGGTATAGCTGCGACCATCAGGCCAGACCAAAACCATGCCGGTAACAACCAGGAGAGAATCGCGACTGTTGCCGCTCCCGATATCCAGGCTGAATCGACACGGGAATAGTTTCCCGCGGATGGCATTGTTGAGGTCACAAGCGAAGACGCGTGTACCGATGGCCAATGCTTCGTTTCCCGACATCCGAACCACGCCCCGATTGCCCGGCCCGCGGCCTGATGCAATGGCCACGATCGTATCGTCAGCCGCAATTCGACGAAGATCCATAATTGTCAGCGTTCGTTGTCACGACGACGTTTTTTGCGTTCCCGGTCCATTCGTCGTTTGGTTTCGGCGTCAATTTGTTCCTGGACCGGGCGCTGTTCGCCGTATTCGATTTGGTCGCGAAGCCGCCTAATCATCCCCTGGCCGAATCCGCCACCCGGCTTTTTGGACTTTTCCTTCACCGCAACTGACGACTCCCCCTCGTCAGGGCCTCCGGCTATCGATGCGATTTTCTCCGCCGATAACTTGGGTTTCGGCAACATCTTTCGTTCGGCGATACCCCAGATACTTGAGGTGATGAAGTAGATACACAAC
>JAYVKA010000238.1:0-4046 GCA_043768885.1 Planctomycetota bacterium | reverse complement strand
CCAACCGCGATTCCACGTCATTCTGTGGAACGACGACGACCATACTTACGAGTATGTGATCGACATGATGAAGAAGTTGTTCGGTCACCCGGAAGTGATGGGGAAGAAGATCGCTTCGGAAGTCGATCATAGTGGAAAAGTGATTTGCCTGACGACAACGCGGGAGCATGCGGAGTTGAAGCGGGACCAGATTCACGCCTTCGGCCGCGACGTTTTGCTGGAGCGTTGCAAGGGTTCGATGTCGGCGTCGATTGAGCCGGAGTGCAGTGGGTGACTGGAAAACTGAAAACAGTCACGCTCGGCTGCAAAGTGAATCAATACGAAACGCAGCTGGTCCGGGAAGGGCTGGTGAGTGCCGGTTTTGCGGACGCGAGAGGCAACGAACACGCTGATTTGTGCATCGTGAATACCTGCACTGTAACGGCGGAAGGGGATTCCAAAAGTCGGCAAACCATACGCCGGCTTCATCGCGACAATCCTGATGCGCGAATTGTCGTGATGGGCTGTTATGCGACGCGGGCTCCGGAAGAAGTTGCCGCGTTGCCTGGAGTGGTCGAAGTCATTCGTGACAAGCGAGAGATTCCGGACCTGCTGGGTCGGCATGGGGTGATCGATGCCCCGAAGGGGATTTCCGGAATGCAGGGGCGGACCCGGGCCTTTGTCAAGATACAGGATGGCTGTTTGCTCCGTTGCAGTTACTGCATTATTCCCTACGTTAGGCCGAACATGTACAGCCGGCCTGCTGACGAAGTGCTGCACGAATTTCGCACGCTGATCGATAACGGGTTTCGCGAAATTGTTCTGACGGGAATTCATTTGGGACATTACGGAGTGGACTTCAATCAGGGTTTGCCTCGTAACGAGTGGACGCGGTTGTCATCGTTGCTGCGTCAGGCGATGGAGTTTCCTGGCGATTTCCGCTTACGGTTGAGCAGTATTGAATCGACAGAGGTGACTCGCGATTTGATCGATGTGATGGCCGAAAACCCCAACCGGATTTGCCCGCATTTGCATGTCTGCATCCAGAGCGGCAGTGATTCGGTGTTGCGCCGGATGAAACGCCGCTGGAGCGCCCGGCAAATTGTTGACCGCTGCCATCAGGTCGCTGAGCGATTGGTGCGACCTGCGTTTTCGACCGACGTGATAGTTGGTTTTCCTGGTGAAACCGATGAAGAATTCGAACAGACGCTGGACGTTTGTCGCGAGATCGGTTTTTCCAGGATTCACGTTTTCCCGTACAGCCGACGGAAGGGAACGCCCGCCGCCGAGATGCCAGACCAGGTCGATCCGCAAGTTCGCCAGGAGCGTTGCGAGGAATTGACGCGAGTAGAAACCGGTTTGCGGGATCGGTATTACAACTCGCTTGTCGGCAGTCAGGTTCGCGTGCTGGTCGAGCAATACGAACACGGAATCGAGGCTGCGGGAACCGCTTGTCGATCAGCCGAATGTCAAATTGTCGGAACGGCCGGGCAATTGCCTTCGTTGGCTGGCCATTTTGTTGACGCAACCGTGACGGATACCGATGGCAACAAGCTGTACGGAACTCCGCTACAGGGATTGCAGTAGTTTGACGTACGAGACCTATCTCGGTTTTCCTGGTCGGCAAGACCCCGTGGCTTTGGCTTCCAGCCGAAGCTGAAACAAGAACTGCTTCGGCTGGAAGCCAAAGCCATGATTGGTTGGTCTGTCAGGTGCATTGGATTTGCTCAAAAACACTGGAGTCGTGGTGATGAAGTTGCTAAAAATCGTTGGCACCGTTTGTTTCGTTTGGACGTTTATTAGCGCAAGTGCATTTGCACAAGACCGGATCACGGGACGCACCTTTGCTACTCGATCGGAAGTAATTGCCAGGCACGTGATGGCGGCGACCAGCCAGCCTTTGGCCACGCAAGTGGCATTGGATGTATTGCGGCGGGGTGGCAATGCGATTGATGCCGCGATTGCGGCGAATGCGACGTTGGGATTGATGGAGCCGACGGGGAACGGGATCGGTGGCGACTTGTTTGCGATTGTCTGGATTCAGGCCGATCAAAAACTGTACGGATTGAATGCAAGTGGCCGGTCGCCACAGAGTCTGAGTTTTGAAAAACTGGCCGGGGAATTGAAACAGCAGGGCCGCTCAACGATTCCGCCGTTGGGGCCGTTGCCAGTTTCGGTGCCGGGTTGCGTGGATGGCTGGTTCGAATTGCATGGGCGGTTCGGAAAGATGCCGATGTCGGACGTGTTGCAGCCGGCGATTGGGTATGCCCGCGAAGGCTTTCCGGTCTCCGAATTGATCGCTCACTACTGGCAACTAAGTGAACGATTGGAAGAGTATCCCGGTTTTGCCGAGACGTTTTTGCCGACCGGTCGTGCGCCCCGCAAGGGAGAAGTCTTTCGCAACGAAAAACTGGCGAATACGCTTTCCAGGATCGCTGCCAACGGGCGGGACGAATTTTATCGGGGTGAAACGGCAAGGACGATCGCCGAGTTCATGGACCGCAACGGCGGATACATCACGCTGGAAGACCTCTCGTCGCATCACAGCGAATGGGTCGAGCCGGTTTCGTATGACTATCGCGGGTACTCGCTTTGGGAGTTGCCGCCCAATGGACAGGGAATCGCGGCGTTGCAGATTCTGGGAATGCTGGAGCCGTTTGATTTGAAGAATGCGGGCTTTGGCAGCAAGGAACACATACACTGGTTCGTTGAAGCAAAGAAACTGGCGTTCGAAGACCGGGCAAAGTTTTATGCTGATCAGGAATTCGTCGATGTGCCGGTCGCGGGGCTGATCTCGCGCGACTATTTGCAAAAGCGCCGGGAGTTGATCGGGGAACGTGCGGCAACTGGCTGCGATGCGGGAAACCCGGCGCTGGAAACTGGCGACACGATTTACCTCACGGTTGCGGACGAGGATCGCAACATGGTTTCACTGATCCAAAGCAACTATCGCGGGATGGGATCGGGGATGTGCCCGGACGGACTGGGATTTTGTTTCCAGGACCGGGGCGAGTTGTTCGACATGACGGCGGGTCGGGCCAATACTTACGCTCCCGGCAAACGGCCTTTCCACACCATCATTCCCGCGTTTATCACCCGCGACGGAAAACCATTTATGAGTTTTGGGGTGATGGGCGGCGCGACGCAGCCTCAGGGGCACGCCCAGATCCTGACGAACATTGTTGATTTCAGAATGAACGCCCAGGAGGCGGGTGATGCGCCACGGATCTTGCACAGCGGGTCGAGCGAGCCGACTGGGGAGCGGATGACGGATGGCGGAATCGTGACGCTGGAAACGGGTTATGACTACGAAGTGATTCGCGAACTCGTTCTGATGGGGCACAAAATCGGCTATGATGTCGGCGGCTACGGTGGGTATCAGGCGATTCAATACGACGCCGAAAATGATGTCTGGATCGGGGCTTCGGAGTCGCGGAAAGACGGCCAGGCAGCGGGGTATTGATCGAGAAAAGATGTTTCGGCGAGAGCCTCAACCTCCCTTATTTTTGGGACTGCAAACAAAGAGTGACTCAGGAAACTTTTCCGCCAGCGAAACTTGATCTCGACAGCGGATGGCTGGCGGGGCGGACGGTTGCGTTTGTTGGAAAGCTGGGAAGTATAAACCGGCGAATGGCGCGGCAGATTGTTCGCGAAGCTTCCGGGGCGACGGCCGATCATCCGGATGCAAGCGTTGATTTGATTGTGATTGGAGCGGACCAGTCTCCCTCGGATGATTACGCGGCACTGCTGAGTGATGAAGTCATCGAGCGGGCCGGGAACGGGCAACTGGAAATCATATCCGAGACCGATTGGTGGCAGCGGTTGGGGATGGTGGATGATGACGGGACGACGACGCGGCGGTTGTATACTCCGGCGATGTTGGCTGATTTGCTGGAAGTCCCGATTTCGACCATTCGCCGCTGGCATCGACGTGGACTGATTCGTCCTGCGATGCAGATTCACCGTTTGCCTTATTTTGATTTCGTGGAGGTGGCATCGGCGCGTCAGTTGGCGCGGCTGGTTGCCAACGGACATTCGCCGAAACTGATCGAGTCAAAACTGGCCCG
>JAYVKA010000237.1:0-6127 GCA_043768885.1 Planctomycetota bacterium | reverse complement strand
CGCTGTTGCTGGTCGGCAGCACCGAGTCGATTGTCACACTCGAAAAAATCATTGACGAATACGACCGAACACCGGAGACTCTGCCGGAGACAGCCAATTTCAAAACGTATCAACTGAAAAACATCGCCGCGGCTGATGCCAAACAGCGGATTGACGAATACTTTGGCCAGGCGGCACAACCAGCCCAGGGTACACCGCCTGTACCAGCTCCGGTTGTGACTATTTCCGATTACCGAAGCAATACGTTGATCGTCAAGGCTTCGGCCAGCTATTTGGCACAAGTTCAACAGTTGCTTGATGCAATTGATATCGCGGATACCGACGCAGAAAAAGAGGTCAAGGTTTTCCGGCTGAAGAACTCGACCGCCAGCAGCATCGCCAGTGTTTTGCAGGATGCAGTGAATGGTGGAATGGCCAACGCACCGCGCGGTTTGAATCCAAATCAACAACAGCAATTGGCCAACCAGGGCGGTTTTGGTCAGGCTGGCGGAGTCGCCACTCCCGGGCAATCGCAGCATGGCAGTACTTCACTCAGCCTTGTTACCTATGATGCCCAGGGGAACCGAATCGAAGCCAAATCCGGAATTCTGTACGACGTTCGAGTGACTGCTGACGCGACGGCCAATGCTGTGATCGTCACGGCTCCCAAAGAAAGCATGAGCCTGATCGGGGCCCTGATCGAGCAGCTCGACCGAATGCCACAAGTCGAAACACAAATCAAGGTCTTCCAGGTTATCAATGGTGACGCGCAGACGATTTTCACCATGTTGCAAACCCTGTTTTCAAATCAAACACAAAACCAGGGCGGTGGATTCGGCGGTGCGGCTGGCACCCAACTGGGCCCAATTCCGCTTTCGACGGGAAATGCTGCCGCTGGTGCAACTTTGGCGAACCTTTCCTTCTCGGTTGATCAGCGAACCAACACGATTATTGCGTCGGGGCCAATCGGTGACCTGGAGGTCATTGACTCCCTGATCATCCGTTTGGATGCGGAAGAAATAGTTGGCCGACAAATCGTTGTTTACCGCGTTAGCAATATATCGGCACTCGACATGGCGGACGCAGTCAATGGCTGGCTGGACAGTCGGCGATCGCAGGTGACCCAGGTTGATCCGACGTCGCTGAACAGTTACACAACCAGCCGGCGGGAAGTGATCGTTCAGCCTGAAGTGGTCAGCAACTCGCTGATTATCAACGCCCGCCCGGAATATCTTGGCGAAGTCATGCAAGTGATCGAAGCTCTCGATCGTCGGCCACCAATGGTAAAGATCAAGGTGCTGATTGCCGAAGTCAACCTGTCGATGCTGGAGGAATTCGGTGCTGATATTGGTCTTCAGGATTCGCTCCTTTTTGACCGTGGACTGAACACCGGCGGGGTTGGAAACATTGGATTTCCATTTAACCAGTCTGGCATCGGGAACTCCAATACAGCAGCCTCACTGGCCACAAGGAATGCTCTGGGAGCTCAGGCCCTGTCGAATCTTGGCACGGGCCGGGTGAGCAACACGGTTGGCTATGGTGGTCTGGTTTTGTCTGCCGGTAACGAATCGGTTTCACTATTGTTGCGTGCCCTCAAAGACAAAAAATGTGCACGCGTACTTAGCAGTCCGCAAGTTATGTCCGTCGAGAACCAGTTGGGGCGCGTTTTGGTCGGTGCGACGGTGCGATTTGTATCCAACGCTACAATCACCAACGGTATCGTTCAAAACTCTGTCGAGCCCGTTGATATTGGCGTAATTCTCGAAATCACGCCGCGGGTCACTCCTGATGGCATGATTGTGATGCGGGTCAATGCAACCAACTCGACTTTGGGAGCCGAAGCGGACGGAACCGTTGTTACCACTTCCGCGGCCGGTGTGCCTGTTCGGGTTCCCCAAATTCTGAAGACTGAAGCCCAAACAACCATCATGTCCCGTCACGGACAGACAGTGGTTTTCTCGGGATTAATTCGCGAAGAGAAAACCCGGTTTGAACGCGGTGCTCCGTTTCTTTCTGACATTCCGATCCTTGGAAACTTCTTCAAGTTTGAGGGCGAGACCGCTGTGCGAAAAGAGTTGATGATTCTGTTGACTCCTTACCTCGTCGATAGCGATGAAGACATCGAGCAATTGAACGCCGAGGACTTTGATCGAATGCATTGGTGCATCAACGATGTCGCCGAAGTCTATGGCTCGGTCAACTACGACCAGGGAAGCGAAACCTACTCGTCACCCCAGACTTACTACCCGGACAATGATCCAACGGGACTCCATCCGACGATGATGAACCGTCCGGTTTTTGAAGGGGAATTTTATGCTCCCGAGAATTCCGATGTTTCGGTTCCTGCCAATAACCGAATTCAGGCTCCGCCACAAAACCAGCCTGCAGTTCGCCCTGCAGCGGCGTCAAGAATTGGAACCGCAGATACGATCAACAATTCCCAGATGCCACGTATTCAAAACGGCGTACCGCCTTCGAATGCGGATAATAAAGGATTCTCCTCAAACCAATTCGTCAACAGGCCGGACGAAGCGACAGCCTCCGGCGGCTTCAAACGGTAGATTCACGCGCTTGTGGCGACAAAAAGTCCTTGAAAATTCGTAGGGAACTCAGCTGATGAATATGGCAGGTACACAACGAATTGCGGCGCTCCTGGTGATGTTGTTCGCAGCAACAATGTTTTCCGGCTGCAAATCGGTTCACTGGTCCAAGGCCGAGTTCAACAAGCCAATCGCGGATGCCAAAAAGAAAAAGAAGCCCGAGCCAACCGGAATTCCTGAACGGATGGTCGTGATCTGGCGGGATGCTGTTTACGAATCTGGAGCCTCGAAGGCAGCACGCGGGTTTGGCGGCCGTTTCTATTTTTACGACAAGGAAAGCAAAGCCGTAAAAGTTGAAGGTGAACTGGTCATCTACGCCTTTGATGATACGGGCAGTACCAACACGACCGAAGCCGATCGAAAATACGTATTCGGTCAGGATAGACTGGAAAGCCATTTCAGTGAGACCGCTTTGGGAGCGAGTTACAGCTTCTGGATTCCCTGGGACCAGGTTGGTGGCGTTCGCCGGAGCATTGCCCTGATTCCTGTCTTCAAAACTGCTGACGGGCAAATCGTACGAGGGGACCAAACCGTAAATGTCTTGTCCGGCAAGGCACCGGAGTCCGAACTGGCCGATGTCGCTGCAGTAAAGAATGATGCACCAGGTGTAACCACCATTGCTGCCGGTTGGCAGAACAAAGACCGGGTGAATCAAGTCGCACATTTTGACGAAGCCAATCCCAACATAATCATGCAAAGTGAAACGCGACGGACAACGACTATCGACGTTCCCAGCGAAACCGCCAGCCGCATGCAGTCCGCAACGGGTGGAGTTCGACCTGCTCCCCCCTCGGGAATGCTTGCTCCAGCAGGTGGCTTGCAACCCGCAACCTGGAATGAACCAGTCAAAAGCCAACCACCAAAGGCTGACAGTAGCAGCGCGCGACGGGAACTACGCGAAAAAACGAGCCATTTCCGACCATGGCCTGGAATGACTTCTTCCGACGGGCAAAAATAATCAGTCGCTCTAATCCAGTCCCATGGAGCCCTTCGCAAACAGTTCACCGGAGTCGATAAATTCAGTCCAGGCAATGAATTCTCGCGATTTCTACAGGTGCCGGATCGTCGTATCGTTCGAGCCAGAGTTCCCAGTTCTGAACCCTCACTGGCTGGGGGGGAAGAATTTCGCCTGCCAGTTGATTCCGGTCGTAACGATTAATCCTCCTGGAGTTAGTCGTGTGGACGGTATCACACCGGAATTCCTGAAGGCATTTGGCAACACGTGGCGCATCCGCCGATTCAACCCTATAGTTCCCTGGGTCAAAACTTCACGAACGACGTGATCCAAAGACCTTCCGGGAAATCTTCGCAGCACTAACCGGGTGTCGCGGCCACCCGGGTGTCAACGGCCAGATCGAGGACCGTTGTGTACGAGTCATCGCGATGAAAATCGCAGGTACACCATCAGGCATTGAATCATGGGAAAATGTTGTCAGCGCGCCAAAGCCGCCATCGTCTTGAAGAACTTGCCCGCCGTGCAATGCGAAAAGGTTCTGGCAAGACTCGAATCGAGCGATTTGAGGACAGTCTTCCAGGCCATTAACGAACTGGACGTCAACACGACCCGTCCGTTTTTCGAGGCACTGGACGAACTGGCAAGAGAGTCTCAGAAATATATCGACGACGATAAGACTGCAACAACACAAAAGACCGACCTCCCAATCGCCAGCCATCCCCAACAGCTGGCCGATGCAGCCGACAACCGGTTTGGATTTCTGTTTGCGAGGTCCGTTGGAGAGGTGGTCGCGCTGTTGTCAGACGAACACCCGAGAGAAATCGCAAATGTTCTAACCAACCTGCCAAAGGACACGGCTGCGAATGTTCTGCAGCAGCTGGAGCCCGTTCATCGGGTGGCTGTTGTTCGCCGGTTATGCGATCCGGTTTCCATTAACGAAGCTGACGCGACCAATTTGGCGATCGCATTGAAGCAGAGGCTGAACAAAATCGACCGTGGCAACTGCCCGGACAATGATCAACGGAAGAGAGCATCGGGGATTCTGGAACAGCTCGCTCCCCAAACAGCGCAGGAACTGGCCGAGCAGGCGGGCGGCGACACTCCGATGTTGGACGAGTTGATAGCCAGGCATTCATGCAGTTTTAGCATCTTCAAGAGCTGCAACCAAAAACAGATTCGCTCGTTGTTCGGATGCACCGACTCGGCGCTTTGGTCCTCGGCCCTGCGGGAATGCGATCCATCTGTCCGCAAACATATCCTGAATTCGTTAACACCGTCTGATTCGCGACTGGTTGGTCGCCAAATGATTGATGTGTCGTGCCAGGTCGCGCCACCGGGTCTGGTCGCACAGCAGAAATTGACCGACGCCCTCGCGGCGATGCACTCCTGATAAAGTCCCGGTGCCTGGATTGGATTCCAATAAGGCGAATGGCGGTTGATCCGGAAAATACCATGGAGCTGACGGCTCATGGCAGCGCAGGGAATTTTGACGGGTATTGCGAATATTGGGCCAATTCGTCAACTTGACGGTTTCACTGACCCGTTCCGCCGTACAATGTTTGGCTAATGTCGAATTACGACCTTTCTCTGCCTGTTGGCTTTAATTGTCATGTGCGGCTGTTTCCACTGGATGGCCTGGTTCTTTTTCCAGGCATTATTCAGGGTCTGCATATTTTCGAGCCCCGTTACCGGGCCATGCTCGAAGACGCGTTGCAGCATGACAGCCTGATCACGATGGCCGTTGCCATGCAAGAGGAGAATGAACACTGCCTTCGACCACAATTGTTTTCGCTGGCCAGTATCGGACGGGTGATATCCTGTACAAAACTGGACGACGGAAACTACAACATTCTCTTGCTCGGTTTGCGGCGGGCGACCATTGTCACCGAATTGCCGCCCAACAAACCGTGGCGACAGGCCGAAGTCGAAATCGTTCGCGACGTTTGCATTGCCAACGAAAAACGGATCGGCAAAGCGCGAGAAGACCTGTTGGCTGCGTTCCGAAAACTGGCGACCCGGTCCGGGATCGACCTCGAGCCCTTTGAATCCGTCGATCCGACCCAGGTGCCACTGGGATTGCTGGCGGACACGATTGCCTATTCTGCTGACCTCGACGTGAACAACCTGCTCACGATTCTGTCGAAAATTGATGTGGTCGAACGATCCGTAGCTGTGGTGAGCATGATACAGGCGAAATTCCTGGAACTGGAAACAACTCCACCGCAATCCGGTGATGTTGGGTTCCCGCCTGGCTTCAGCCTAAACTAAGCTCCAGTCCAAGCTGTTTGGTTCATTTTCCCCAACCCGCTCAAGGGGCCCGTTGCATGTTCAATCCCAAATGCGTTGTTTGGTTTGTTGTCTTTGTGGTCTTCTCGATCGAGTGTTGCATCGGCCAGGAATCGGCTCCGTTTGGTCCAAGGTTTCCCACGCTTGATTCGATGGCGACGGGGCAATGGTGGACGGCCGAAAGTCCGCCGTTAATGCTTCCCCGTGACAAGGTTATCGGATTCTCGCTGTACACGGTGCAGAACAAGGTGTTGAAGTTGACGGCCCAGATGTATCCGCTGCTGCCGGACGAGTCGCGGGATGTGAC
>JAYVKA010000236.1:0-16297 GCA_043768885.1 Planctomycetota bacterium | reverse complement strand
CGTAGTCAAAATTCCAAAAACGACCGCCATTCCGACCGCAAGATTGTTCAACCAGACAAACCCAATGTCAGCCACCGCCAAAGCCACGGATCCGACAGTTGCTCCAACAGAAACCCACAAAAGTGTCTCGACGAATACGCTTGCAACGCCGATTGGAACGGGCACTCCGGCCCGGGCGATCATTCCCGTCCGGACCAAAACGACCAGCGCCTTGCCTGGAACATACTTGCCGAACTGGCTGCAGGAAAACGCCATCAACGATCGGGCAAGCGGAACGACGTAGCCAAAACCAGCCAGAACCCGATGCCAAAAAAAACCGGCCAGCAATTGTGACAAACCGACGATCAACACGCACATTGCCAGTCCGAACCAGTTTACCTGGCTCCAAACAGGCGGACTCGCGGTCAACTGTCGAACGGCGTCTTTCGCCGCCCAACCCAATCCGGCGACCGTCACCACAGCCACGACCATTCGAACCCAAAACACAAACGCCTTGCGTCCGGATTTGGGTTTTGCAGGATCGTTAACGGATAATTCCGCGTCGATTGCTTGTTTCCTTTGGGGAATTCTGATTCAGGGCTGATCTGGCTTTGGCAATGATTCAAACAGGCAAAATCCAGGACGTCAACGTGAAATTCCGCTCATGGGAGCTTTCAATTTCGCAATCTTGCTTGAACCAGCAGAAATTTCTCCTGCCGCAGCATTCGCTATTTACCTGTTTCAGCAAAACGGGCTAGGATACCATGTGCTGGTTGGCGAATTCGACAAGGATTTCGAAAATTCACCTTCAAACGCCAGCATTAACCAATTGCTGAATCGCTGAAAAAGGGAGTAAGTCACATGCGACTTGCACTGGTTCTCGTCTGTCTGTCGTTGATTTCCCAGGCTGTCCTGGCCCAGGGGACGAACACTGCCATGCAACAACCGCAGGCCAACCCTCAACAGTCTGCGACAGCCCAGCCACAGGACATTGAACTGAGCTGTTCGGATGTCGCACTAAAATTGCTGTTGACGAATCCCGAAGGCATCAAGTTCACGCCTCCGCCTGGTCCGCTCGGCAATTCCATCAACAAGGTTGTCGTCTTTTACCCTGAGGCTGGTCCCCACAACGATCAGGTAGTGGAAGAGATTGTCGCCTTGCTAAAACTGGCTCGTGAAGGAAAGTACGTTCCTCCAGCCCAACGGCAAATGCAGACTTCCTCGCCACAAAATCAACCCGCACAGACGCCGGGAAGTTTTCCGATGGGCAATTCCGGGGCCACGGGTGGCACCGGTTTTCAGCAGCCTCCAACAACACCCAGTCGCGAACTCAGCGTGATGAACGGCGGAACCGCCAGCAGCCAATTTGGCTTGCCGAACAATTCGGGAAATGCAGGGGCGGGCGGGTTGTATCCATATCCACAACAGAATCCAAATGGGCCTGCGGCCAGCACGGCGTCCAGCAACACTGGCGGTTTTTCGGCAGGCGGTTTTTCGGCGGGAGGCAATCCGTCTTTCGGCCTTCCTTCGCAGGGGATGCCCGCACAATCCAGTCCTGATCCCAACCGCTTTCCGGCTCCGAGTATGCCTGTTCGGCAATCCACCGATCAGTTTCTGAACAACCCCCAATCGCTGAACTATCCGACCACCAATCCCACAACCAATCAGGGCATGACGCCCAATTACCAACCCGGTGGAACCGGAATGGTGGATATTCACCGTCCACTGCCGAACCCCAATGGATTGCCGGAATTTGGCCATACGCAACCGTCCGTTCAGGCGGGCACTCAATCGACCGGAAACTTGATGGTGGATCAATTGATAAGGCAAAGCCAGGCAATGAATGACCAGCTTCAATACACGAATGCAAAGTTGAATCAGTTGGCGCAAGACAATTTCAACTTGCGAAACGAGCGGCTTGCCCCCCAAATAGCAACGCGGGATGGATTGCCCGGAGCCGCTGGAACGACACTGAGCGGTTTGCCTGATCCCAATGACAGAACGCCTTTCGGAGACCGGATTGCAACCGGTCAGCAGCGACCCGCCTCTCTGGGGCAACCGATGAATATTCCCGGTCCAGAGTTCTCTCAACGAACTGACGATGCCCGATTCATGCTGTTGTGGTTGTTCCTGGCGGGCTCAATCGGACTGAACATTTACCTCGGAATGATCGCCCGTGGCTTGTACGTTCGCTACGGCGATCTTGCCGATGAATTGAGGGAAACGTTTTCGACGGGTGGCTAAATCGTTCAATTATTCGGCAAAATCGCTATTTACTCCAAAGGCTTGTGTCGGCAGAATACCCCGCGACTTTCCATCGGGAGCTCCCGGCTGTTGATTCGGCCGGGATGACGAAAATGGGAAGTCCAGCCAGTTGAACGACGGTCGGCAGGATGCCCAAAGTTGCTCAATCTGAAATCTAAATTGAAACTGAAAATCAATCTTCAAGCAAGGAGTGCTGGAGTGATTCGAAATTTTTGTGCGACCAGATCATTCGCCGCGTCTTTTGCGATCTGCCTGATCATCCCAGCCTCGCTGCTTGCCCAGGCCGGCGTCGCCATCGTCGATATCAATCAGATCTTCGACAAGCATCCGGTTTTTCCTGGCGAACTTGACAGGCTTCGTGTTGAGGCCGAATCGCTTCAGTCGTCGGTCATGCAACAGCGTCAGCAACTGGCCGCCCAGGCCGAGCAGTTGTCGCTGGTCTATCAGATTGGAACGCCAGAATACAGCGACAAGGAAAAGTCGCTGGCGATGGAAAACGCGAAGCTGGAGCTCGATGCCCGCGAAAAAATGCGACTGTTGATGCGCCGCGAAGCCCGACTGCACTACGACACCTATACAGAGATCAACCAGATGATCTCGCAGTATTGTCAACAATTCAATACGCAAATTGTACTTCGGCACGCCGCTGTTCAGGTCAATGAAAAAGACCCGGAGTCCATCATGCAACAAGTCAACGCTTCGGTAATTTGGCATCGACCTGACAGGGACATCACGCCGCAGATTTTGCGGCAGATGGGCCAGGTCAAGTCGAGTGTACCCGCGGCCCAGGCCAGCTCGCCCAAGCAGTAAGCAATCGCTTTCGTGGTGAGGACCACTCCTTTTCATTGCATCGGGACCCATAACATTGTCTCCCCAACGATACGAACAAACGATCCGCGACAAATGCTCCGTGCAAGGGTTTGGATTCTGGAGCGGCTTGGACGCGACAGTCGAATTCCGACCCGCTCCTGCTGGAACGGGAATCGTCTTCGTTCGACGCGATTTGCCGGGAATGCCGCGGATTCGTTCCGTAATTGGAAACCGGGCCGACGGCCCGCGCCGAACAACGCTCTCTGCCAATGGCACCGCAGTTGACATGGTCGAACACATCCTCGCCGCATTGGCCGGTTTGCAGATCGACAATTGCATGATCTTTGTCGATCGCGCCGAAATGCCCGGTCTGGATGGGTCCAGTCAGCGATTTGTGGAAGCCCTGCTGGAAGCCGGAGTTCAGACTCAACACGTTCGCCGCCGAACGCTGGTAATCGATCGGCCGGTTCGGGTCGGTACGGATGATATCTGGTTGCTCGCCGAGCCATGCCAGTTTCCGCACTGCGAACTTCGCTACGAACTCTCCTATCCCGATGAGCCGGCAATCGGCGATCAGAATTTCGAAATGGTTCTGAGGCCAGACGCTTTTTGCAGCCAGGTCGCAGCGGCCCGCACGTTTGTTACCCGAACGGAAGCCGAACTGTTGCGTCAACAAGGGCTGGGACGTCGGGTCAACTACAGCGACATTCTCGTCTTTGATGAAAAAGGCCCGCTGGAAAATTCGTTGCGTTACCCGGACGAATGTGCCCGTCACAAATTGTTGGACATGCTGGGTGACTTTGCCTTGTCCGGCATGGACATTTGCGGGCGAATCACTGCCCGACGTAGCGGTCACCGGTTGAATGCAGAACTCGTGCGGCAACTGTTGGCCGAATTTGGAACTTCGTCTCAACTCAAAAAATCAGCCTGATTACAGGAACAGGTCCGTGGACATACTACCGCTCAAACCAACATCCAATCCAAACATCGCTGCCACGGAATCAGGTGGAACAGGCAAGTCCCCGAAAATATCGCGGCTGGCTGATGTCTCTCCTTCTGCAATTCTTGGCGAAGGCGTCGAGATTGGCCCGTTTTGTGTTGTTGGCCCGGACGCGAAAATCGGAGCACGCACACGTTTGTTGAACAGTGTTACAGTCGTCGGCAACACGACCATTGGCACAGACAATGTAATTTGGCCGGGATGCTGTATCGGTGGCGAGCCACAAGATATCAGTTACAAGGGAACCGCCACCCAAACGATTGTTGGCGACCGAAACACGATTCGCGAAAACGTGTCGATCAACCGGGCCTCAGAAAAGGAAGAGGGCATCACCAGAGTCGGCAGCGATTGTTTCATGATGGGCTGCGTACACGTCGGCCATGATTGCTTGATTGGCGACCGGGTAATTTTGGGCCAGGGCACGATGTTGGGCGGTCACTCGCGTATTCATTCGTATGCAACGCTGTCGGGGTTGGTCGGTGTCATGCACTTTGCATCGATCGGCAGCTACGCCTTCATTGGTGGTTGCAGCCGCGTGCTACAGGACATACCCCCGTATATGCTGGCCGACGGAAATCCGGCCCGTTGCAAGTGCACCAACGTCGTTGCACTCAAGCGAAACGGTTTCCCAAATGAATCAATCGTCGCGATTAACGAAGCCTTTCGGTTGCTGTTCCGGGGACGGGTTGGTGCCGAAAACGCGCGCGAGGTACTTCGCAACAAGGGACTCTTGCTCCCTGAAATTGAAAACATTTTGGCTTTCCTGAAATGCTCCAGAAACGGCCAGCACGGGCGTGGCCTTCACAATCCAAAACCCACAGTGGCAGCGGCATGAAACCGGTTCGACTGGCAATTATCGGCGGCGGGCACCTCGGATATATCCATACGAAGCTCGCACGTGAGAATCCAGGCTTTCGCGTCGTCGCGGTCTGTGATCCCCAACCCCTGGTGCAGCAACGGATCATTCAGGAGTTCGATCTCCGCGCGATCAGCAGCTGGTCAAAAATCATTGGCGAGTTCGACGCAGCGATTATTGCCACGCCCACAAGTTCGCATCATGAAATCGCGAGCGAACTGATTCGGCACGGCGTTCACCTGCTGGTCGAAAAACCGCTGGCCACAACAACCGCGGAGGCTGCCGAAATCTGCAAACTTGCCGAAGAACATCGGGTCACGGTCCAGGTCGGACATGTGGAAAGCTTCAATCCAGTGATTCAACAGATCGACTCGATGACCGGCAAGCCGGTATTGGTTCGCGCGAGTCGACACAGCGGCTATACCTTTCGCAGCACGGATATCTCTGTCGTCCACGACCTGATGATTCACGACATCGACCTGGCCGCAGAATTGCTTGGTGGAGAGGCTGTCGATATTCAGGCCAGCGGTACCACGTTGTTCGGTCCACACATCGACATCGCCGAAGCCCGAATCACATTTTCATCTGGCGGCGTGGCCAACCTCTCAGCTTCGCGCTGCAACCGCAGTCCCTGTCGCACCCTCGAAATTTCGGGCCCCGACGGTGTTGTCGAGCTGGATTTGAACACGCGAATGATTACTTCGACTTCGATTGGCCACTGGATGAAATCCCGGCCCGGCGAACACGAAGAAATGGATCATGAGCTGCAAAAGAAGATTCGCGAAAACCTGTTTTCCGATTACCTTCCGACGCATCAATTGCAAGTCGATTCGGCCAACGCGATTGCCCTCGAGCAAACCGACTGGCTTGACTCGATAAACACGGGTCGGCCTTGCCAGGTCCCAGCCGAACGGGGCAAACGGGCTGTTGAAATCGCCGCCCGAATCTGCGAATTGGCGACGGCTTCCACCTGGAACCGGCGGCCCCAGGAGCAACACGCCGTCGTGGGCAGTGTCGGCAAATCAAATGCGGCCAAAAAACCAGCCGCGCAAAAGGAATCCATCGACCGCCGCGCCGCGTGATTTCAACCGGAAACCGCGATGCAAAACCGGTCACATTTGGTTTACTCCCTTAATTGACGACGGGTCTATTTCGTCCCAAAATTATCGGGACGATCGTCGGATCACGATCACCCATGAAATTGCGATTTGGAGTTTCGCAATTCTCTTTTTCTTGAGCGAGGTACCAGTTTGGTGAAAAGTCTTGCCCCCTGGAATCGAACTTGTCCAGATTGTGCGACGATGTTTACTTCCGTCCAGTCCGCATGGATTCGCCCTTCCTGCAGCTTGGTGTTCAGGGTAGATCCTTTCGGAACGCTGATGCATAAGGGAACTTGCGTGGGCGACCCAAGTTCCAAGGTGTCAACTCCAACGCCGAAGGAATTGGCACTTCGCAGCGTTTGAAGTTCTTGCGAGCCCTTGGCCAAGACCGAGTTTCGTCAAAGGATTTCCAACAACTTGTCGTGGCGGAATTCGCAGAAATGCCACAACAATACTGGCAGGCAGCAGCTGATGTGATGCCCATTCAAGTGGCCCTCGAATTTCGCAAATACATTATGGAATTTCTGGTGTCGGTTGACTTCATGCCAACCATTGAATTAATCGATCCTCCCAAAACCGGTGAGAGGATGCGAGAGCGACTCCCAATTTACGAGGCGTTGTTCGAATTCTGGCGTTCGCGTGGTTAGTTGCCCCGAAAAGCCCAAACTGACGCACCGGGGTTATTCCCAATACGGTCGTTGCAGTTTGTCCACTGATAAAACAGGCGACGGAAATGAGCGGCGTACTGTTTTTGGGGGATTTTGGATGTTGCAAACGCTGACGCGGCAATGGGAGTTACCAAAACGTCGGCCGTTTATGCGAATGACGTGGCATGATTTGCTATTCATGCATTGGCCTGTCGATGTTGTATCGCTTCGAAAGTTGATTCCGGAGCGACTGGAGGTGGATACGTTTGAGGGGCAGGCGTGGATTGCGGTTGTTCCCTTTCACATGAGCGGCGTTGCACCAGTTTGGTCACCCAATCTGCCTGGCATGTCCGCGTTTCCCGAGTTAAATGTCCGGACATATGTTCGCGACCCGTTGGACAAAAACAACAGTGGTAAACCCGGTGTCTGGTTCTTCAGTCTCGATGCAACGAATCCGGTTGCGGTCCGCGGAGCCCGTTGGCTGTTCAATCTGAATTACGTCGACGCAAAAATCCGGGTAAAAAAGCGGAGTGCCGAAAATGATTCCCAAGCAGATTGGGTCGATTACAGCAGTCGTCGGCGAAACCCGAAACTGCAGGCGGAGCTGGTCATGAGCTATCGGCCCGTCGGTGGATTACTGGAACAACAAAGCGACCTGGAAGCCTGGATGACCAGTCGATATTGCATGTATTCATCCGACCGGCGGGGCAGGATTTTGCGAGGTGAAATCGACCACCAACCCTGGCCTTTGCAAAAGGCCGAATGCAATATCGGGCGGAATACGATGACAGATTGGCTGGGTGTGAAGCTCCCCGACCTGTCACCGATGGTGCACTTCAGCCGCTCCATCGATGTCCTTGCCTGGTCGATGGACCGAATTGACCAGGTTTTGTAAATCGACCTGATTTCAATCGGCGAAAATCCGCTCCACTCGAAAATGCAACGGACGACAGAAATCGTACTGCAGCGGCAGCGCGACGGATTCAATCGGAAGACGATATCAGCCGGATTTCAAGCTTTGGGTCGGGCCTTGCCTGTTATGGCCGCTTCGATGGTTTTTGGATCCGTCCGTTCCTGAAGCGGAACCACGACTCCGCAGCTGGCGCAAAACTGAATGGCCTGATCCATCGTGACGTTGAGATCGATAGTCTGGCTTTTGGGAACGCAAACGGTAAACCCGGTCGCCGGCATCGGACTGGTCGGCATCAGGACGTTGACCATCGGCTCGCCAGCCGCTCGCACGATTGCCTCCATCCCTTCGCCCGTAACAAATCCCATCGACCAAATTCCGTCGCGGGGATATTGTACGGCAACAATTCGTGTGACCTTCATGTCACTTTCGTTGAAAGCAAAATCGGTTACCTGTTTCACCGACGAATAGACAATTCGTATGACCGGAATTCGATTGATCAACCCTTCGAGGGCACTCCAAAGAAGTTTGCCCACGCCGACGGCCAGCAGTTTTCCAATCAAATACAAAACGACGATAAAAATCGCAAGAAAGGCCGGAAGGACAAGCCGTCGCTTCAGGTACCGGCCCTTCACGTATTCCTGATAATACTCCTGGGCATTTGCATTTGCCTTGTGATCGGGAAGTGCTTCGGCAAATGTCACGACTTCCCTCGGAATCCAGGTGCTTCGAACGAAGACATACTCTCCGCCGGTATCGGTAGTCATCACCTGTCGCCCCAAATCTTCGTCCATACGGGTCCGCGCCGTATTTGCGGCGATCGCCTTTTTTGCAACGTCATCGGGAATCTGGTCGTCGATTGTGAAAATAATCAACTGTCTGGCGATCGATTCCACAGGAGCAAGAATATAGCTGTCAACCGTGTTCCATGCCCAAATGAACAAAACGATCGTCAGCAATGGCGGCAATACGACGGCCAGGCCACGAACCAATGCCCGCTGAAAAGGAAAAAACGACGTGGCAAACCGGCCTGGCGTTTTTTTCCGATGGGGTTGAACGGGTTCACTGGATGTCGAACTTTCGGAGTTCATAACGAGTATTTTTTTGTTCAGTTTTTCGGCGATGAATAAACAATCAGTCTCACAGGTCTCTACCGGCCGCGTGTTCCTCTGGCCAACACAGCCAGGTCAACCGAAGCAGCCCTGCCAATCCTTCGAAGCACGCCAGCAGCCTGGGAAGCCGTCGCGCCACTGGTCATCACGTCATCGACCAGTAGTACTCGCTTGCCTTTGACCGTATCGGCGGCAGACATTTCGAACATGCCTGTGACATTTCGAAACCTTGCCGATGTTGACAGCGTACCCTGCTTTGCCGTTCGTCGGCAACACCGGAGCGCCGTTCGGTTCACCGAAACTCCCGTAACGCGATGAACAGCCCCCGCGATAACTTCTGCAGCGACAAATCCGCGTCGCAGTCGTTTGCCCCACCAACAAGGGACGGGGATCAACCAGTCGAATCCATTCCTCCCCCAGACCTGCTCCACCCGCTTGCCCAACAATATCCCCAGTTGCCAAGCCAAAGTTTCGTCACGAAGTCCTTTCATTCGGACAACGAGCTCGCTCAAGGTGTCATGGTAGTTGCCGACAGAAACTGCCCGGCGAAATCGGTAACGATGTTCCCGACAAAGACGGCAATCCGTGTCCTTCGGCTGAACGAACCGGGATTCTGCTCCACATCGAACACAGCATCTGGACAGAATTGAATGCATGTTTTGCAGGCAAGGCTCACACCAGACCCTGTCGGCAACGCCTTTGTTCCTGGCATTGTCTTGAACGGGCAGCTCCTTCTGACAGCCATGGCAGATGGGCTCGAAAATCAGCTCTGCAATTCCACACAGCCAGGGTCGCACGGCCCGCCACGCCATGGAAGATCCCGAAACCGGATTCCCGATCGCATTTTGTCCTTGAGTCTTGATCATGCAAATTCGCCAGCGATCGAAACGGAACCAGTTGCGAGCCCATATTCACTGGAAAAATGGAGTCGCTTGAGACCGGGTAAATCGGTTATAAGCATTTCATATCCCACTCAACAATGCTAGCAGGCAATGACGCGACTGGACCGCTATCTCCTCGGGAACTTCCTCCGCATCTTTCTGATCTCGTTGATCAGTTTGACCGGAATGTTCGTGGTTATTCACTTGTTTACCAACCTCGACGAGTTGATGGAAATGGTGACTGCTGACCGGTCGCTTATGAAAGTAGCCATCGATTTCTATGGTCCCCGTTCGCTCGATTTTTTTGATCGAACCGTGGCGGTGTTGCTGCTGATGTCCGGAATTTTCTCGTTGGCCCTGATGCAGCGACGCCAGGAGATGACTGCAATTGAGGCGGCGGGCATCCCGAAATTGCGGCTGCTGCGGCCGATCGTCTTTGCTTCCATCGTGTTGATCGCGATATCGGTGGTCAACCGTGAAATGGTCATTCCCGGTTTTCGCGAATCATTGATCAGTACCGCCCAAAACTGGCGGGAAGCACCCGAAGACCTGCCGCCGAACTTTCACAAGGACCATGCCCTCGGTCTGTTGATTAGCGTGGCGGACGTGAGCAAGGAAAAGGGGACGATGCTCAAACCAGTCGTGCAGCTCCCCATTCATCTCAGCCGACGTGTTTCGCGAATCAGCGGCCTGACCGCAACCTGGTTAGCTGGCAACGCGAATCGGCCAGCCGGATTGTTGATCAACAAGGTGACCGATTTCGAAAAACTGCAAAACGAATCGGACCTTTCCGTCGGGACACGCAAGACAATCTATTTCGCGGCGACAAACAAATGGCTCCAGCCGCACCAGGTTTATGTCGCTACGACGCTCAACCTGGAAGAGTTGGCCTACGGTCGACAGATGACGGACTACACTTCGTTGCCGGACATGATCGCTACACTTCGTCGTCCTTCACAATGGTATTCGCAAAATTTCCGGATCGCCGTTCATTCGCGGATCGTTCGGCCCCTGCTGGACCTTTCGTTGTTGTTGGTCGCATTGCCGATCGTGTTGACCCAATCCAGTCGCAACCTGTTCCTCGCATCGATGACTTGCGTCGGGATCATGGGTCTGTTCAGCCTGACAGTGCTCGGCTCGCAAATGCTGGGAAGCCTTTCACTCGTCCGACCTCCCGCGCTCAGCGCATGGTTGCCGGTGATCGTGTTCCTGCCACTCTCGGTGCTGACAACGCGGTTGATGCTCAAGTAAGTCGAAGCTGGCCCTATCTCTTGAAATGACCAGTCATCCAGTCGCCAATCAGCTTTAGCGCATCCGTCGAAAAGGTCTCTTCGATGTTCACATACTGGTCTGGTGCGCCGGTATCCGAGTGTTGAAACAGGTGGTTCAGCCCAGGCAGCGTAGTGACCGTGACGTCTTTGGTTGGAGCTTCTTTCAAAGCTTCTTCCATCGGCCGAAGATTGACTAACGGTAATACCTGCAAGTCGTTTTCACAAAACAAGGCGAGGACCGGCACATTCAACTCACGCAATTTGGGTGCCGGATCATAAGCCAGGAAAAACCTCATCCAGGGGCCACGAAAAGCGGCCATCGCCTGTTTCAGATCGACTTGTGGTCCACTCTCATCGGCCACTGTACCACTCGCCATCTCCAGTACCTTTGCCCAATCCGATTTTAGTGCATCCATTTCTTCCGGCTTGATCGCGTCTTCTTTGCCCAATGCCAAATTCATCAGCCGGTTACTGACGTCCTCCTGGAAATCGAGGAAATCGGTTTTCAAACCGGCGACTTCCATGATCCGGCGCGATTGACTGGTGATAATTTCGCTTCCGTTGACAGAAGGACCAGCCAGCAAAACAACACACCGGATTTTGGTACCCATCGACGACGCAACGATCGGAGCGATCAATCCGCCCTCACTGTGTCCGAGCAATGCAATCCGTTCGGAATCGACGAGATCACCGGTGCGCAGCATTGTCACCAGGCTTTGTACGTCGACTGCAAAATCCTCAGAAGTCGCAGTCGCAAAATCTCCCGTCGATTTGCCAACTCCTCGATCGTCATAACGCAACGTCGCGATTCCACGGCTGGCGAAATAGTCTGCCATCACAAGGAATGATTTGTGTTCATAAATCGTGCAGTCCCTGTCTTGAGGGCCCGACCCGGAAATCAATACAACCACCGGTGGTCGATCGACATTTTGAGGCAAGGACAAGGTCCCCCGGATCGTGACGTCAGTTCCATTGGTAGCCTGGTGAGTAGCCTCGACATCGATCGCTTTCCATTTGAAAGGAGGCTTCGGCGTTTGCGGACGCTTGAGGGTCAGGTCGCGGGTGCTGGCCAATTCAACAGCATCAAAATCCAGCGGATACTCCCCGCCACTCTGCTTCCAAATCCCCTCGACGCTCTTCCCGTCATCGGAAAGCGTGCCTTCGTACGTCGCAGCAGTTGCAGGCAATTTGAAATTGAACTTTTGACCTTCACGATCCAGCACAATTGCCAGTCCGGCGGCCGATTCGGAAAAGCTGTCCAGTACCGCAGTCTGGCCGCGATCGGATACGCTAAAAATCCGGATTTGAAAATCGAATTCCTGGGCCCCGGCCTGAAGTGTTCCTTTCCACGTCTCGACCAGTTTCTTTTCCGGCATCGCGTCGATGACTTCCAGGTTGAGCAGCATGCTGTTACCAGCCTGCACCCAGGTTCCCGTCACAGCCGTTCCAGCTTCATCCACGGTCCCCTTGTACTGGCCCATCAAAAGTGCAATTTTGAATTGCATTTTCCCTTCAGTAATCGTGAAATCGTCAATGGGAAATCCCTGATCGGTCTGGTCCGGGCTGAAAAATTCAGCGGTCTTGCTGCCATCGGCTGCCGTTTTCACTTTGACCAGGACGCGAAGTATGACTGGCCCCGCGTCCAGTTCGCCGGACCAAATTTGCGGCTCGTCCGAAGATTTGTCCTGACCGAACAACGTGTTTGACAAGGCGAGTGTCAAACAAAGAATCATTGCCGCAACGGATGCAAATCTCATTTTTGAGCCCTCGTTTTCATGTTCAAGAATTCCATCACCAACGCAAAACACATGGCGAAATAGACATAGCCCTTGTCCATGTGGGCGCCAATTCCTTCGGCAGCCAACATCACACCAATTAGGATCAAAAAGCTCAAGGCGAGCATCTTGATCGTCGGGTGCTTTTTGACAAAGCGGCTGATCGGTTCCGAAAAGATCAGCATGACCGCGACAGCAAGGATGATCGCAATCGCCATCACATAAAATTCTTCCACCATTCCAACGGCAGTGATGACCGAGTCCAGCGAGAAGACAATGTCGAGGATCGCAATTTGAACCAGAATTGAGACAAATGCTTTTTTGCCAGACGTTTGCTTCGGTTCGTTGCTGTGATGGATCTGGTCATGAATTTCGTGAACGCTTTTGCCAATCAGGAACAAGCCGCCGCCGATCAGGATCAGATCCTTCCACGATATCCCGTTGGATTCGGCAAAGCCCTCCGCGTCGGCATGTTCGTGACCGCCCATTCGTTCAACCAGGGCTTCTGGAATTCCGTAGTCAGTCAGGTTGAACAGACTGCCGGTCAGATAATTGACCACGTAGTAAAGCGCGTACAGCAGCACCAGTCGCGAAATCAGGGCCAGCCCCAAACCCAGTTTTCGCGCCAGCGGCTGCTGCGACTCCGGCAAACGGCCCGTGATGATCGTGATAAAGACGATATTGTCGATGCCCAACACAATTTCCATCATCGTGAGGGCTATTAATGCAATTGCCAGTTCCATCATTTTCCGCCGGAATGATCCTGAATGCCAAAGCAGTTATCGTGACGTGCATGACGTCGTCCTGTCAACGTGCTGATCAAGCCTTTTACTTCGGCTGCTTTTCCGGGCTCTTGCCAAAACCCGGAAGCAAATCGCCAAAACCCTTCAGCAAATCCAGTCCCGGCATCGACAACTTCGTTTCGTTCAATCGCTTGACATCCAGATAGCCGTGAACTTCGTAGTGCTGGTCCACGCGGTTAATCTCCAGTTCCAATCCGCGAAACCAGGCAAGGAACGGCGCCGAGTAACCACCCGGCATTTGTGGCGATGAAAAACTCGGCCAGGCTGTCGAAATCCAAATCGGACGATCCGGCGTTCCAGCCAGTTGATATTCACCATTCATCGCACAGATCAGTCGTACGTCCAGCAGCGCCTCGGCAAAGTCCTTCGCTTTTGCCGGATCGACTCCAAACTGTTCGATCAGTGCGTTCAGCAGTCGCGCATTGGCGACCGAAGTTTGCCAGGCACGGCGATAGTTCACAGTGTTGACCCAGTTGCCGATCGACGACTTCGATGGATCGGCGACGCTGATTCGGACTTGTGCTGCGCGTTCGGCAGGAACCATTCGGATTTGCGTACGCAACGGCTCCAGTCGCTGCGGATTGAAAGCCAGTACAGAAAAATCGCCGAACTGCAAACGCCATAACCCAAGCAAGCGGGACTGGCTGTATCCAGCCGCATCAGGCGCTCCACCCAATCGTGGCAGCCAGTCCACCATGCCCGCCGGTGGTGTTGATCCGATGTAACCGGGAATCTGTTTCGCCGTTCGCCAGATATCCAGCCACGAAGCCGGTTGCAAGTCCACGTCAGGAGCAACTTCGTCCTGTATCGCACCGAACAACTGATAATATTCGCCGGCCGAATTGGGCCTGTCACGTCGCATCGAAATCTGAACTCGTGCGATGTCATTATCTGCGCCGACAATGTACTGTTTCAGCGGCGGACCCAGCATCGTATCGATCCAGCCATATTCCTTTTGTCCAAAGGGCGCGATCCGAGCATCAAACACAATTCGCTCGACATTGTCCTGGCCGGCAAAACGTCGCAAGGCGATAATCATCGGGTCCAATTGCCGTACGGACTCCAGGAAGAATCTGGTCTTGTTCGAGTACCATTCGGTTTCGGCCGCAGTCACCCCTGCCAATTCCATATCTGCTGCAGGCAGAAAGAACCCGTGTCGGCCGCGTATCGAATCCGTCCACGTGTCCCCTTTGAAAGTCACCGAGCTGGTTTTCGGACGTTTGCCAAATTCACGCGGCAGAAACCCGTTCCCCACCAGGAATTCGATCGGAGCATCCGGATAGCCTTCGTTTGCCGCCGCGCTTCGGGCCAGTTGTGTCAGCTGCATTTCCGTGACGATTTGACTGCGGCGCAGCAATTCAATCTGATGCTGTGGAGTCAACAGCTGGCGGAAAAATCCGGTTGGCAAATAAAGGAAGATTGTGTCGTTCCGGTCCAGTGGCATCGACGTCCGGGCGAATCGAAACTCTTCGGTGCGGCCGAGTGATTCGCCACCTCGCGCAGCCTGGATGAATGATTCGGCGATCACGCGACTGTTGGTGAACAGGTGGAACTTTCCTTGTACGACATGGAACGAACGGAACCGGTTGTCGAGCGAAGACAGGAGGCTGACTTCTTCTCCAGCCAGTTCCACTGTGGCGAGTTGCACAGCGGCTTCACCACCGCCATCAAACTTTTGACGACGAGCGTCAATTCTTTTTTCCAACGATTCGCTGTCACTCGATTCCAACAACACCCCCACAGAGGGGCCGGACCCGAACAGCGTGTCCCGGCCTATCACGGCCACGTCGTTGATTAACCTTCCACCGAACCACTCATCAATCTGGGTGGATTCGAGGGCCAGCTGATTGAGAAAACGGGCTTCCAATTTGGGACGGTGCCCGCGCAGACTGACCATGCGCCCCAGGTCGCCGCCATATTCATCCATCAGCCGCTTCAGCCATAGCTGATTGTCCCACGTCCCAAACCGCAGATAGAAACAGTCGGCGGGGACGACCTCGGCAATCGGCTCGATCGGAATGTCAGCTGGAATGTTCTGGCCAGGAACAGGCGTCCACGCGATCGGCCTGGGAACCGGCAAGGTTGGAAGTCCTGTATCGACTCTTCCGAGAAACCAGTCGCGAATCAAATCGCTGCGAATCGATTCGGCATCCATCAACAGATTCAGGGTTTCCTGCAGCGGATCGTTTCGGCTGTTGCCACTTTTCGGCGGTTCGAGCCCCTGCCGATGCTCCAGCATGCTGGTCAGGTACGTCTCGACCAAATCCGGATAGTCCCCCTGACTGGTTTGCTCATTTGCAATTCTGGTGTACTCTCGCCACCATTGTTTCAACAGTCTTTGATACTGGTTGTCGCGGGCGACCGATGGGACCAGGGGCACATTCACTCCCGCACAACCCATTACTTGCAGCTGTAAAGGCTGGTCTCCGCGAAATATGAACCAGGTCGTGATTAGCTGATCGGTCGGATCCTCGGCTGCTCCGAAGACACCGCGAAAAAACCTGGCAACAGCCTGTTGGCCTTCTGCGGGATAAAGAATGCGATCCTCGGCGTCAGTGACATGCACGGCACCTGTCCGAATCAACATCGCCGGATCCAGCCCCGATGCGCCTTCCCGCGGCAACCGGAAACTGACCATGCCAACACCAAACGGCTCGCCCAACCACGCTTCAGCCCGCACGATATTGGGGCAACCGGGCAGCAAAGTATCCTGTGGTTGCGTTAATGGCTGAAGCTGGGGCTGTATGTTTTCGCGAATGCGGGTCCGCGCGTCCCTCAATTTGTTCAAGATCACCTGGCCCAGTCCGGAATCCGAAAAGCCAAAACCAGAGACCGCGAAAACCAGGGCGACTATGCCCAACTGCCGAATGTAATTTGCTGCCGTCAAG
>JAYVKA010000235.1:0-5915 GCA_043768885.1 Planctomycetota bacterium | reverse complement strand
TCGCTTCCAGGGCCCGTGGTCCAAACTCGTTGGCTGGTTTGCGGCCGTAATGCTGTTTCAGGACAGCGAATGCCAGTTTGAAATTCTCCAGCGTTCCGGTCGCCTTGCCGTCCTTGTTCCGGTAATGCGTTTTCCCATGGCGCAGGAATGCCAGGATGATTTCAAGCACCGTTACAGATTCTGGTTCGGGACCGGTCCTTCGACCAGCTGCGAGCCATTCAGCAATCAGGCGGTCGTATTCCAACCAGCTGATTTTTGTCCCGTGTGGTCCCAGGTAAAAATCACGCCCGTTTAACGTGACGATTGCCTGACCTGATCCACGATGTTTTCGGTATTTTGGATACTCTTTTCCGTGACCTCGCATGACGAATGCAGCCCTTTCGATTGAGCAAATCCGGTATGTACCGTTTTTGCGCTTCGGGTTTTGCTGCACTAGCGAACGTCGCCAGGTGAATTTCAGGTGGAAATTCTCAGGTTTTTTTACAATGGGCGGTAATGGACTCGAACCAATGGCCTCCACGATGTCAACGTGGCGCTCTAGCCAACTGAGCTAACCGCCCGGCTTTGATGTTCAGGATTTTAGCGTATTGCGGCACCTTTTTCCAGATCTGTTGTCGGGTCAAATCGAACCAGCATTCAGTTTCCTGGATTGCCCACTAAATTTCTTGATTTTCGCCCGATTATTCGACAGCCAAACCCGGCAAGAGGTTCGCCTGATTGGACAGCGATACTTTTACCCTGTCCCCTGCCGGTTCATCTGGCAAGAGCGACCGTTTTTCAGGCCAAACGCACAAACCACAAAAAGCATCCGCCCCCACCGCACTGTACCGTCAATCTGCAGAGCAATGCGGCTGGGGCGGGATGTTGGCGGCAGCCGGTTCTAACGTGTCAATCATGTTCACCTGCCGGAAAATCCGGCAGGGGGCCAAAAACCGGCATCGTCCCGCTAAACAGCTTGCAAAGCCGCATCCAGATCGGAAACGGCTGCCGCCAAAAAATCCCTTGCATGACCGACCGACAATTCGACCTCGTCCACATAACCGTCGGCTGCAGCCGACCAGGCCCGGTTCAGATACCGCTCGCCACTGGCAAACTCGGTCATCACTGCTGCATACACCGTGGTTCCAAACCGGTTGGAAATCACCATCCTCCCATCGGCAAATTCATCCAGTAACGGTGCACATTGCTTGTCGATGTATTGCAGAACCTCTTCGCAAGTCATGGAGTTGAGTCGTCCGCACAGCCCCGTGACTTGCACCGAAGCCTGGGAAAGAGCCTCCCGAATCGACTCCATTCCGACCTCTGACAACGCCGAGGCTTTCCGCTTTGATGCCTTGTCCATTCGCAATAAAACAATCCCCGTGATTGCAACGGCAATCGCACCGCCGTATTGCCACCAGGCAATGGTCGACCACGGATTCTCATCCACTTCCAAACGCGCCACCGCCGTAAACGCCCCGAGCAGGAACCCGGTCCAAAGAGCTAACTGGCCAAGCAGCCCGACCAACGAAAATTTCATGATCGTACAATCTCCACCGTAAATAATTACGGGAACAAAATTTGCCAAACAGCATTGCCAACATTCACCAGCGCCTCGCCGACAATCAATCCTGCCGCAATGGGGACCCCAATTTCATAGCCAAATCGTTTGCCTGCGGTCGAGTCGCTGATGACCCGAAGAATGTTTCCAATTGTATATGTCAAGACAATATTGAACGGCATGTAAAAACCGAGACCGATCAATACGCCGATTCCGCCCAGCCCGCTGAGTGCAAGCATCAGACCCAATCCTGCACCGGCGGAATATCGGTAGGCCGGAACGTCGCCCGTCACGATCGCTTCCATTGTCGAAGCGAGTGCCTGGGCCTGGGGAGCCGGCAATGACTCCGAGCCCATGCCACCGGGTTTTCCGTTATGCAAAACGAACATCAGCCAGACCACGATGATCGGCCCCAGCCACGTTCCAAGAAACTGCGCAATCTGCTGACGGCGCGGAATTCCACCGACCAGATAACCTGACTTCAAATCGAGCATCATGTCGCTGGCCTGGGAAATTGCCAGACAAACTGCGGCCCCGACCATCACCGAAACCCGAATCGTTGTGATCGAATCAGTCGCCCCGTTCAGACAAACAATCAACAACGTCACGGCGATCAGCGTCATCCCCGAAAGTGGCGACCAGTTGGTTCGACCAACACATTCCGCCACAATTACGCCGGCGACCCAAATCCACCCTACGCCAAGTGCTGCGACAAGCGCAGCGCGGCCCAGCGAGATTTCTCCAGCACTGGCCTTCCAGGCAACAAAAACCATTACCACACTGGCAACCGCGATCATCAGATACAACATCCAGATCGGCAACTCATCGCGTTTCGCAACTTCGCCGACACTTCGATCTGATGTGCCCCGGAGTGAGCCGATTGCACTCATGATCATTGGCATCGCACCAATAATTCCACCAATCGCCGCACCGATCAGCATGCCAATTCCGGTCGGCCGAAAAAGCTCCTTTCGCATCTGGTTCGGGTCCGTAACCAAGGCGATGACTTCCGGAGCCCCTTGCTGTGACAGCAGCGGCGACAACGCGAAATAGCAAATGAACCCGCCAGCTCCAAACCAAAATCCGCCTTGCCCTGACAAATATCCGACGCCAATCGTCATGATCGAGATGAAAAATGTGATATTCAACATCGAAGGCAATCCGAACTGGGCTCCGGCGTGCCAATCAGGTTCACCTTCGGTAAAAGTCCTTAATACCAAAATCTGACAAACCGCAGCGACCAGCATTCCACCCAATAACAGAATCGCTTTTTGGACGCCGGCACCGGGACTTTTCAGAATCGTTGCGACAGCAATTCCGCCGGGATATGGCAACCTGTCAAAGTCGATCATCTGTTTACGAAGCGGGATCACAAAGCAAAGCCCAACAACGCATCCGGTGATCGCGGCGAGAATCAAAAGTGGACGGTTGATACTCGCCAGCTCGGCAAACTCTGCCCGCTTGGACATGATTAGGAGTGCCGGAACACTGAACATAATCCCGCTGGAGGCACCGTTAACCGCCGATGCGATCGTCTGGTTGATATTGTTTTCGACGATGCTCGTTCGCCGAAGTACGCCCCGCAAAATGCCCCAGCCCAGAATGGCTGCGAGCTCAGACCCCTCGATCGAAAATCCAAGAACCAGCGAAGCGTAAGCCACGGAGACTGTGATCAGCGATCCAATCAGCCAGCCGACGATAATCGCAACCCACGTGAACTCGGGATACGCTCCATGTATCTGCCTGATGCCCGGGCCAGCCTTCATCGCTTTTCGATTCCTGTCCAGTTACGATCGGACTGAAATTCATCCAGGAATTTCCCTGGACAGTGATTGTCTACAGTTACGGTTCAATCGTAAACCCGACGCAGCAACGGCGTCCCGATGAATCTTGCTGAATCTCATTTGCCGGAATTGCCTACGGGTTCCGAGCTGGAATCATCGCCGGCTTCCTTTTCGAACGGTTGCGAAACCTGTTGTTTGGCCATCAGGTCCAGTCGCTGATGCGCAGCCTGAACGCAAGCCGCAAACATTTTGCTTCCGCTTAATCGTGCGATGATGCCGTCCAGCTGCAATCGCAAAAACTCCCGTTCCTCGACCGTCATACTCTCATTGCTCGTGGTCCCGTTGATCCAGGTCAACAGTTTCCGGTCGTCGTAAGGCAAATCCCGCAGCGGCAACAAATCATCGCGTCGATACTCCGACTCCTGCACGACAATGGCATCGTCGTCCGAATTACGAAAACGGCTTGCGATCTGGTCATACCGCCGACAAGCCTCCAGGAAAAGACAATTGGCCTCGTCCTGCCATGCCTGCACAAACAAACGTGTCGCCTCCGACTGCAAGCTGTTTTGCACGTTTTTTTCGGCCTGGTCCAACAAGGTTTTCCGAAGTGATTCGTCGTACAGCCGATTCACCTGTTTGGCCAACTCCGGCTCGGGATCCCGGTCCCTGACTTTTTGCAAAAGGCTGCGCGATGCCCGCCAGTCATTGGAATTGTCAGACCGCAGCAACACAGCGGCTTCATCGACCATTTTTTCTGGTGAAGACGGCCACAGCATCCATGTTCCTGTCGCCAATACCGCCAACAACGCCACCGCCAAAACCCAAGTCCGTTGATACAAGGCAACCGGCTCACGATGCAGGCCCGGTGCCTGACCCTTCAACAATCTCAAGGCCTCGGTCTTGTCCGCTCCCGCATTCAACGGGTTAAACGATTCGGCAATTTTCTCGATCGCAGCCTGCTGGTTTTGGTCGACCGACTGAATCTCGGCCAGCGTCATTCTGACCGCCGCAGCACTGTGTGGACGCCGCCGCGGATTTGGATTCAGAAGAGCCAATACCAATCGGTCCAGCCAAACCGGGCAATCCAAAACGGTTTCGCAAACCGACGGGGGAGTCTCTACCGCTTTCGTCTGGCTATAGTTCGCAAGCGTCTCAGGTGGGAAAGGAAGCTTACCGGTCAGCATTTCGTACAGCACAACGCCCAGCGAATACAGGTCCGACTTGTTCGACGCCTGACCCTGCAACTGTTCCGGCGCGAGATAAGCAACCAACTCCATATCCCGGCGGTCGCGGCGTTGCGGTTTCATCTTGCGTTTGCGGTTGATTCGCAAGTCGCAAATCTTGATGACGCCATCATCTCCAATCAATATCTTGTCGGGTGTCAGTTTGCTATGCAGCAAATTCTGTTCATGCAAATACTCCAGGCAACTCGCAATCTGTTTTCCGTAATCGACTGCCAAGTCGATGGCGATTCTGCCCCGTCGGGAAATCCGGCTGCTGAGTGATTCACCCTCGACCAATTCCGACGCAACGAAAACCTGTTCGCCAAACACACCAGCACCGAATACACGGGAAAGGTTCGGGTGCTTCAAGCCCCGCAGCATGTCGAATTCGAGACTCAGTTTTTCCAGGGCCCGTGCGCGATCGAATTTTGGCGGCAAGGTAATGAATTTCAACGCGACTTCCCGCGACTGTTCCATCTGTCGCGCGCGATAAACTTTTTGCCGACGAGTCGTGCCCAGTCGTTCAAGAATCAGGAACGGTCCAACTTGCGTGTTTTCCATCTTCTGAAAACCTCTGACAGGAAAGACATCCGTGCTGTATTGCCCCCTCCCTGCAGACCCAATGTAAGTCGCTCAATTCTAGGCAAACTGCCTGGTCCGTGGCCATAACAAAAGTGCTGGTATCGGCAGGATTTAGGCTGTTTTCGGGAAAAGGGCCAAGAACCCGTGACTTTGGCTTCCAGCCGAAGCAATCCTGCCCAGGCTTTCGCTCACCCGTTTGGGAATTGGCGGCAGTATTCGTAGACCGCCATCGTAGTCGCTGTCACCACGTTGTAACTGTACGGCAGCCCGTAGACCGGAATTTCAATCAGGTCGTCCATCAGATCGATCGACTCCTGTTCCATACCGTCACGCTCATGCCCCAAACACAAAACCGTCTTCCGATGAAAATGATAGTGATGCAGGTTTTGGGACCGGGTCGTTTGCTCCAGGCCGACCATCCGAAATCCTTCTGCACGCAACCTGGCGAGCGGCGGAGCAAGCGATCGACGCCGTTCCAGTTGTACGATCTCGGCACCGTCCCTCGCGACTTTGGGATCGATTTTTGTGTTGCCACAAACAACCATCCGGGTGATTCCAGCACAACCTGCCAGTCGCACAATGCGCGACAGGTTCACGCCACTGCGCAATTGCGGACAAGCGATGATTAACGGACGCGGGTTTTCAAGGTTCGTTGGCGGACGGTGCCGAACGTGATCACGATCGGAATTATTCTTGGTCATTCGATCATTCCAATCACCAATCAAATTGGCCGGCGCCTGAACTGATAAAAATAGAGCGTCTCGTTTAACCGGCAGCCACAGGCGT
>JAYVKA010000234.1:0-10033 GCA_043768885.1 Planctomycetota bacterium | reverse complement strand
TCAACCGCTTCGTGCAGTGCCTGGCGGCACGCTTCGGGCAGCGGTTCGGTTACGTCGCCAATTCCCATGCGAATGACAGGGGCATCGGGATTCGCCTGTTGAAACTCGCGGACTCGCCTGGCGATTTCGGGGAACAGGTAACCGGCTTGCAGTTTCCGATAGTTGTCGTTGATTCGAAACATGGCTGGATTTCAAAACGGTGAAAGAAACAGTTTGGTTTTTGTCGCTGAACTCGGCAGCGAAAGCGCGGGCGTTCAATCGGGAACCCGTTGCGAATTCGGTCAGGTCATTCGAGGAGCGAAGGGCGCCCTGCGAAAAAATCTTGTCGCGAAGGAATTGTCCGACAGACTTGTTGTTCGTGTCAACACAATCGACAGGATTGTTGCCGCTCAAAACGCCCGTTGCAATCCGTTCGTATTGGCCCGTGAGACGTTGAACGATTTTTCTATGGCGTTGGCTTTGGCTGTCATTCGCTGGTGCAGATCGGGACTGAGCTGTTTTTCCAGATACTTCAAGTAGAGGATTTCGATCTGGCGGGAGAGTACGGGATCGTGCAGGTTCGAGGCGCGGATGGCCTTGAGTGTTTCGAATTTTCCCGGATCGGCCAGGACGGCGTTCAACCGGTTCACGGCGTTTTCCTTGGCGGCGAAGTCATCGTCATGGCCTGTTGCGTTGGCGTTCCACCAGGTGCGAGCGGCCTCGATTTCTATGGGGCGGACGTTTCGTTCATAGTCGGCCACGAACCGGGTGGCGTCCACGTCGGCTTTGGTTGGCCGGTCGTTATCCAGTCGTGACGGAACACCGGCAAGGGCCACAAAAACAAGTCGAAATCAAAAACGCAAAAGCCGTTGTTGATAGTGTATTGCTCACAAGTTTCATTTTTGCCTCCCACCAAAGGCCGGCGGCCTGTTCCAGACCGGACGACTGCAGCCGGTTTCAAAGATCTGGCCAAACTGAGTTCGTCGCGTGTACCTGACAGAATTTAACGCTGATTTGATGGCAGCGAAAGGTAAACGCAGGTATAAAGGACAATTGATGATTGAAGGGTTGGCGATTGGATTGGGTTGTCGGATACTCTGACGACATGTGTAGGCATCAATTTTGCTTTGCAAGAAAAGACCGATATGTGGCCTGAGAAGGATAAAACCGAAGAGTTGCTGGAGAATTGCCGGGATGGCAATTCGGATGCTGTCAATGAACTGATGGATCGGCATCGGGATGTTTTGCGGCAGATTGTGCGGATGCGGCTGGACCAGCGAATCCTCCAGCGGATCGATGTAAGTGACGTGGTTCAAGACGTATTGATCGAGGCGAACCGGCGGCTGAAGGACTATTTGCAGAACCCGGTCATGCCGTTTCGGTTGTGGATGCGACAGATCGCCAAGGACCGGATCATCGATGCGCATCGCCGACACCGCGTGTCCGCCAAACGGAGTGTGGATCGTGAGCAGGCGTTGGCGGCACCGCGGGGGTTTGACCAATCGTCAGCCCAACTCGGCGCATTCCTGAGTGACCAAAACCTGACACCCGAGGCCGCGGCGTTGCAAAAGGAGTTGGCTCGCCGCGTGGAAAACGCGATCATGCAACTCGATTCGCGCGACAACGAAATTATCGTGATGCGGCACTACGAGCATTTGTCGAATCAGGAAATCGCAGTGGCCCTGGATCTGACCGAGCCGGCGGCCAGCATGCGGTACCTTCGGGCGGTTCGGCGACTGAAATCAATTTTGCAAGACGAACATCCATCCATGCGTGACGAGCCAGAGAGTGATGGAACCTAAGAACCGGACGATCCTGACCAATTCCGACCTTGTGTACGAGCAACATCTCGCAGAACTGGTTGCTGTAATTTGTGACCGAATCAGTCAGGGAGACGAGTTGGAGCTGGAAGAGGTCTGCCGCGAGCATCCAGAATACGAAGTGGATTTGCGCGATTTGTGGGGCACAATATTGCTGACCCAGTCGATTGGCATCGACGCGCCGAAGGGAGCCGCGATCGACACCAGCGCGGCGGCCAGTCGCCCGTTGTTCGAGCTGCCTTACCGGATGGGTGGCTATATGCTGCGAGAGGAAATTGGACGCGGCGGGATGGGAGTGGTTTTTCGGGCCGACCGGATTTCCGACAAAAAACCGGTCGCGATCAAGATGATGCTCAAGGGCGAGATGGCGACTCGTGTCGATCGCGAACGATTCGAAGCCGAAGCCCGCGCGGTTGCCGGAATGAAGCATCCATCGATTATTCCGATATACGATGTTGGCGAACACATGGCCCGTCCGTGGTTTGCGATGGAACTGATCGGCGGGCAGACTTTGGCGTCGATTCTGGCCAATGGACCGATCACCGGAACACGTGCCGCGGAATGGATGCGGTCGATTGCGGATGCGGTTGAATATGCACATTCCCAGGGAGTGCTGCATCGTGACCTGAAACCGTCGAACATTTTGATAGATGAAAACGACCATGCCTGGGTCTGTGATTTTGGTTTGGCCAAGAATGCAGCGAACAAGGCAGCGAGCCTGACCAAAACGGGAGCCGTGCTGGGAACGCCGGCGTATATGGCTCCCGAACAGGCGGCTGGTGCGCGAGGGCAAGTCGGCCCGGTTTCCGACGTCTATGGCCTGGGAGCGATTCTGTACCACATGCTGACTGGTCGCCCACCGTTTCAGGCTGCGACGCCGGTGGATACGGTGTTGATGGTGTTGGAGCAGGATCCGATTATGCCGCGCGTGCTGAACCGGCAAGTCGACCGGAATCTGGAAATCATTGCGCTGCGGTGTCTGCAAAAACCGCAGGACTTGCGGTATCCGACCGCGGCGGCCTTGCGGGATGATTTGCAGGCTTTTTTGGAGCACCGGTCCGTTTCGGCGGCCGAGGGGCGATTTGTTCAGGTGATTTCCGGATTGTTTCGCGAAACTCACCACGCGGTCGTGCTGGAAAATTGGGGAACGCTTTGGGTCTGGCACAGCCTGGTTTTGCTGGTCGCTTCGGTTTTGACCAACATTTTGTATTTGCAAAACGTTATCAATCCCTTTGTCTACGAAGTTGTATGGGGAATCGGGTTTGGAACCTGGGCAGCCGTCTTTTGGTGGTTGCGTCGTCGCATGGGCCCAGTGACATTTGTGGAACGGCAGATCGCCCATGTATGGGCTGCCAGTTTGATTGGTGTGGTCTTGTTGTTTCCGTTTGAGAATTTTCTGGATTTACCGCTTTTGCGACTTGCGCCGATTCTGGCGATCGTCGCGGCGATGGCGTTTCTTGTAAAAGCCGGAATGTTGTCCGGTTCGTTTTATTTTCAGGTGGCCGCCATGATCTTGACCAGTGTCGTGATGGCGCTGGTGCCCGATTATGCGATGAGCATTTTTGGAGTCGTCTGCGGAGCCTGCTTTTTTTTCCCCGGAATGAAATATCGAAGCCAGCGCATACACGCTTCCCGAAGCAGAGGCTGAGTTGAGAAATTCGAATTTCATCATTCGAATCGGAGTGGGCCTGACACGGTTGTTCCGGTTATTTGATGGCCCTTTCGGGTCACGACCTTCAAACGGAAAAGATTTTGCAAAATTCAGGGGTTACCCAGCCCTAAAAGTTTGACATGTGCAGTCTGCGCCATAAGTTTTGGTGTCGCCCGGGTTCGCTCGGGTGAATGTCCTGGCTGAAAGGTCAGGTCGCCAGTCTGCAAGTGTCTTTCTGCGAATACCACAGCGGAGAAAGACGTTAATCGTATCGGTTTGGGAAATCCGGGTTGGCCGCAGGCTGGCAACCAAAAACGATCCGGATGACCCGTTATGGTTTGCGAACTCATGGTGGGTTCGTACCCCGCAAGGGGAGTCTTTTAATTCCGTCGGAGGATGTTATGAAGAATTTTGTTTCGAAAGTTCAGCGTTTCTTGAAGTCGGAAGATGGCCCAACAGCAGTTGAGTACGCTGTTATGCTGGCTCTGATCATCGTCGTTTGCTTGACAGCCATTACAGCTGTCGGTAACCAGGCGAGTGCGAAGTTCAACGCCATTGCGACCACAATCAGCGGTTTGCCTAACTAGTTTGCGAGGCCAGCCTGTCTGGCCTCGCGATCAGGTGCTGATTGGTTCAACAATCGTCACACATACTATCCGGGTTCGAAATTTCGAGCCCGGATTTTCTCACGATTTTGGGAAACGCCTTGTATCCACAAAGCGATTGAAAATCGTCAGATCCCCAAAAAAAATCATCAAGCCGCCCTCACAGGGTTGTTTCGGTCAAATCCGTTGGAGGAAATCATGAAGAATTTTGTTGCAAAAGTACAGCGTTTCCTGAAGTCAGAAGATGGTCCAACAGCGGTTGAGTACGCTGTCATGCTGGCTCTGATCATCGTCGTCTGCTTAACTGCCATTACTGCTGTCGGTTCACAAGCCAGCGCGAAGTTCGATGCAATTGCAACTACACTTGGCGGTTTGCCCAACTAGTTTGTTGAACAGCCGGTGTGGTATCGAAGAAATGTGCCTGGCGGTTTTACAACTGCTGCACTTTTTGTCCGGGCGAGGAAATCGAGCCCGGTTTTTTTTTGGTGGGCAGGCACCGATCCCTGTGATTGCAATCGTGTTACCCATCAGAATTGCGGCTTTGGGAATCAAACCGTCCGGATGTCAAACCCTGACGGTTATGCCGAAGCGAAAGCCAGGCAATTTGAAGCAATTCGGGGATTTTTCCCGACGATCCTTTCTGTTCGATGTAGGTTTCCGTGATCATTCAGCGAAGTCTGAAATGCGGTAGCCGAAGGCTCGTCGAAAAGCGATCTGCCGAAACGGATTACCAATTCAATATCCAACCTAATCGCGTTGCCCCAGGAATCACGGAGTGAATGCAATGAGTCAATTGATCGAGAGCATTGGACAAAACAGTGTGTACTGGTTTGTCACGTTGTTTGTAATCGTCGCGGCATGGGTCGATGGCAAAGAACTTCGCGTGCCAAACAAGCTTACTTATCCGATGATCATCACCGGCTGGATTTACAGCATGATCAGCTACGGAATGACCGGCGAAGGCTGGATGACCGGATTGGGCTGGAGCCTGGCCGGAACAGCGGTCGGTCTGGCAACGCTGTTGCCTGCCTATTCAATCGGTGGCATGGGTGCTGGCGATGTCAAGATGATGGCTGGAATCGGTGCCTGGGTTCATTGTGCAATAACCTTTTACGCGTTCTGCTTCACGGCAATCGTCGGAGCCATTTTGGCAGTTGGCATGGTCCTTTGGGCAGGACAAGGCCGCAAGCACTGGAACCAGTTCTTTTTCATCGCCAATGAAATCGCGACCATTCAGAATCCGGAAAAACTGGCAACGATTGCGGCCGAACGAAAGAAGTCGATGATGCTGTTGCCCTACGGAATCCCGATTGCAATTGGCACGGTCCTCTATTTTGCATGGGCCGGGCTGCTGATTTAGTCTGCGAGTCAAACGAAGTATCCAAAACCCTGTATGGAATTTCCGCCCAGGGCTTTTGTGTTTGAAAGGATGCAATTGATCGTCCGCCAGCGGTTTTGCATCCGCGAAAGATGTTCCGGTTATGCCGGTAAAAGTGCAGTAGCTGCATTTGTTGCGAGAGTCAGGCAGCATTGCCGATTAAAACTGGAGATGTGTGTAGGAACCGGCGATGCTGGCAGAATGCTAATGGCATTGAATGGTTTGGACACAATCAGAAAAGAAAGCGGAAAACCCAGGGAAGGGAAACGCAGCCAGGAAGGCGGAATGCTCCGGTCGTGAATACGTGGCTGGCGTAGATATGTCGTTTTCTGTCCGTTTGTCAGAGCTCGTCCTGCGATAGCGAAAGGACGGGCAAATCCGAAACTGGGGAAAAGAGATGAAGTCAAAGTCACTCATCATGCTGTTCGTTTCGTTGGGATTCGGGCTAATTGCGGCCATCGGGATCAGCCAGGTCATGGGCAGAAACCGAGGGAACCCGGAAGCGGCAATTCCACAAGTGCCAGTTGTCGTCGCCATGGCGTCGATTGATCACGAATCTGTTCTCAACGATGAGACGGTTCAGATTTTCGAGTGGCCTGTCAATATCGTGCCAGAGGACGCTGTGCATGATCTCAAAGAACTCGAAAACATGGTCGTGGCGTCACGCGTGTTGAAGGGGATGCCCATCTGCAAATCGAATCTGATTAACAAAAATCAGGTCAAGAAACTGCCGATTCCGTTTGGCAAGAAGGTCATTGCCATTCCGCTGGATGCTGAAGACACGATTGGCGGCCTCATGCAGCCAGGCGACCGGGTGGATATTGTAGGCGTGTTCACGGAAACGAATCGGGGCGTCGAAGTGTTCACACCCCGCACGTTCCTGAAGAACATTCAGGTTTTCTCGGTCGGCGAGAGCTTCGTTCGCGACCCACTCCGTGAATCAACCAGTTCCAAAGGCAAGACCGACGTCGGTGTACTGGTTACTGAAAAGGAATCTGAAATCCTGACGCTGGCGCTTGGCTCCAGAATCAAATTGAAATTTGTCATGCGGGCAGATACTGGAATCGACGAAAGCGAGATCGTCGAACCGTTTGCAGACAGTACGGGATCGTCCAAGCCGGCAGAAAAGACCCTTTCCAGCATCCTCGGCACCATGCTGGACCAAACCGGCAAGAACGGATTCCAGACCGTCGTCTATAACGGCTCGGACCGACAGGTTATCCGATTCGATTCCAAGGGCCAGGTAATTGAGAACTCGAAGACTGAGCCGAATTCCCTGGGCTCGAACATTCCACCAGCCCCTGCCGGTGGCGACCTTAGCGGTGGTGAGGGTTCTGGCAATTCTACCAGTGGTGACTACCGATTCGAGGAAGATCAATATCCCGGTGGTTAGGATCGATACTGCAAGTAAGGGCTGCAATGGTCAGTCCTGATTTGCCAGCCTAAAGAACACGTTGCTCCGGAAAACAACTGCGGTGCAACGTCTGGCGGAGAGGTGCAAAGGATTGCTGCCTCGCCATTCACGCCAAAACCTCACGCGAAGGAATCACGGATGAACGCTCGTGTACTGACAATCGGATTGTCGTTGTTATTGGGATCGGTCGCGCTGATTCCGGGCCGTACGTCAGGCCAGGAAATCATCCAGGCCTCCGGCTATGAGATTTCGGACACATTCAAAACCATCGATGTCATGGCAGGTTCCAGCCGCCGTGTTAACTTCGCTTTCAACATCCCGGAAGTGCATGTCGAAAATCCGGATATCTTTCGGGCATCCTGCATTTCTTCCAGTGAGATCAACATTACGGGCGTAAAGCCCGGTGTTGCCACGCTGACGGTTGCCGATCCTGAAAAGAAACTTCACTCCATCACCGTCAATGTCGTAGTTGATACCCGCAAACTGGTGATGACCCTGAATCAATACTTCCCCGACTCGGCAATTAACGTCACGCCGCTTCAGGTTGGAGTCTTGTTGACCGGCTACGTTGCCCGTGCCGAAGACGTGAACAATGTCCTCGCCGTCACTCAGGACTTCTTTCCAACCAACGTTGTCAACCAGTTGCGGGTCGATGGATCGCAAGTAGTAGCGACCGAGGTCAAGGTCTACGAAGTGTCGCGAAGCAGGTTGCGCAACCTCGGAATTGACTGGGGTGTAGCCGGTCCCAATGGCAGGATTGTCTCCGGATTCTCCGATCTGATTTCTGATTTTGCCGCGATTACGTCCGTAGGCCAAAATGCGACGGTGAGCGTACTGAGCAATTCGACCACGGTAACAGCCGTATTGAACGCTCTGGAACAAAAGAATGTTGCCAAACTAATGACCCAGCCAACGTTAATTTCACAAAATGGTCGCCCTGCCGAGCTGTTGTCCGGTGGTGAGATCCCAATCCAGGTCCAAAGTGGACTGGGAACAAACTCCATTCAGTTCCGTGCTTTCGGAACCAAGCTGGATGTTGTTCCAATCGTACATGGTCAAGGTGAAATGACGCTCGAAGTGCGGGCCGAAGTATCGGAAATTGCTCCGGAACTGGCCGGAACGACTGGTGTTCCCGGATTCCGTGTCCGCCGTGTCAATACAAGTGCTCCGATGCGTTCGGGCCAAACGCTGGTGCTCGCCGGCGTGTACAGCGAAACAAGTGGTTCGGAAGTTAAGGGTGCTCCCGGATTGGTGAACAAACCGATCCTGGGCGCGTTTTTCCGAAACTCAAGTAACCAGTCGAATGAAACAGAACTCGTATTTCTGCTGACGCCACGAACGGCCGCTCCTGTTGACGCCGGTGCATTGCCAGCCGTAATGCCGGGACGAAATACCACCAATCCGTCCTCATTCGAATTGTTTGGAAACGGTTATCTTGAAGTGCCGAAGTGCGGCCCCCAATGTGCCGAGTCCAATCCGTATATCACACAACAGGCTCCGGTTTTGGCACCAGCACCGGATCAGGCTCCAACGCCGATGGCTCCAGTACCTGCCGATGATTTCGGTCCGACACAAGTGAATCCGCCAGCGGAACCAGTCAGCCCACAGAGCTACCTGTCGCCGGTCAATGGTTCATCGATCCAGCCAGCCTCCTACAGTGGCGGCGATGATTACTTCCGCAATTCAAGCCCGCCGCCGAAAGAAACAACCGGCACTGGATTCGGATTCCCGCAAACATCCGGTAACTATTCGGTTATCAATGGAACGCGCTAGGCATCCAACCAAAACGAAAATGGCCGAAAGGCACTTTTTCCGGACGGGCAACTGGTCCATACAACGTCATTCATAAACGCATTCACTAACGGTTCTTGAGAAACGTCACGATGAGCGATGCAATCAGACTTTCAATTTGCGATCCGAACGAACGGACCCGCGAGAACCTCAAGAAGCACCTCGTCGGAATGGAACGGGTCTGGCTTGAGGCAGACTGCTCCCGATATGAGTTCTTCATCGAGATTGTCACCCAGACGTCACCAGACGCGGTGATCATCGATGTCGATTCCGACGAGGAAAAAGCCATTCAGCTGGTTGCATCGCTTAAGGCGTCGTACCCGGCTTGTGGCGTCATCGTCGTTAGCAACCGTTCCGACGGGCAGCTGATTTTGAAGGCGATGCGAAGTGGTGCAGGTGAATTTCTCAACACGCCGTTGCAAGTCGAAGAATTGATCTCGGCTTTGGATCGTGTCACCAATAATAGTGCAGGAGTTCCCCGCACCAAGTCCGGCTCAGTCATCTCGATCGCCGGAGCTTCCGGTGGCGTTGGCTCAACCACGGTAGCGGTAAATCTGGCTTGCATGCTGGCCGCCAATCCCCAAAACAGTGTCGTGCTGGTGGACCTGGACCTGGCACTGGGAGACGCTGACGTATTCCTGGACGCGATGCCGGACTACACGATCCTGGACGTTTCCACCAGCATTTCCAGGTTGGACCTGGCCATGTTGCGGAAGAGTCTGACCAAGCATGAATTGGGGACCTACTTGCTGCCCCGGCCGTACAACATCGAAGACATCGACCAGATCACGCCGGACGATTTTCGCAAAGTGATGAATCTGCTGCGGGCTTCATTTACGCACATGGTCCTGGATCTGTCCAAGTCGTTCAGTCAGCTCGACGTGCTCACAATGCAAATGTCGGATCACGTTTTGTTGTTGACCCAGCTCGATCTGCCCTGCCTCCGAAACGTCGTTCGCATACTGAGTTCACTCGAACGCCAGGAAGGTGTGAACGAAAAGATTCGGGTTGTGGTCAATCGGGTTGGCATCGAGAAAAACCAAATCAGTTTTTCCAGTGCCGAAGAGACGATCAACCGCGAGATTTTCTGGAAAATCCCGAACAACTATGGTGTTGTCGCGGAATCCAGAAACAACGGAGTGCCGTTGATCAAGCACGCCCCCAAAGCGGCCGTCACCGTATCGCTGTTGGAAATGGCAGCCAAAATCAGTTCTCCGCCATCCGAAATGGTGGATGAAGCCGACGAAAAGAAGGAAAAACGGGGTTGGCTGAAATTCCTTTCCAAATGACCGTTTGGCAAACATCGAATCCGGATTGATTTTCTGTTCCGGTTGCATTTGGAAGAATCAGTTGCCAGGATCATGGGAGTTTCTGTTTTCAAATTCCTGTTGGGCC
>JAYVKA010000233.1:0-2010 GCA_043768885.1 Planctomycetota bacterium | reverse complement strand
CTCGGCGGGCAAGCTGCTCGAATCCGTTTCCTATCGCGAAACGTTTCGTGATGAGAAACGGGACGGCGCAGATCGGAAACGCATATTGCTGAACGTTGTGCTTCGCAGCCAGGACGGCACACTAACGGGCGACGAAGCCGAATCGGTTTGCAAATCGATCATTTCCCGTTGCGAAAAAGACCACCAGGCGCGTTTGACCTGAGAAAGTACTCGACGAATTGGCTGCACGTGAATTTTGTTGTGGTTTTGGCTTCCAGCCGAAATATCTGACGGTGTTTTTCTGCACCTGTTTCGGCTGGAAGCCAGAACCACAAAGGCCAAAGCCACGACAAACCACGTCCTGAAGTTTTATTTTGCGACTTCGTCCTGCAGCGAGTGGCGGATTTTTTCGATCGTCGAAATCTTTTCGAAGAAGGCGTCGAGTACGACTGGATCGAAGCGGGTTCCGCGTTCGGCCAACATGATGCCAAGTGCTTTTTCGACCGGGAAGTCTGGCTTGTAGGGCCGTTGGCTGCATAGTGCGTCGTAGACATCGGCAACTGCAGTGATTCGGCCTTCGATTGGAATCTGCTCGCCACGCAGTCCCAACGGGTACCCCGTGCCGTCAAATTTTTCGTGATGGGTTTGTGCAATCCGTGCAGCAAGTGAAAGCATCGGGGCCCGCAACGAAGCTGGCAAATCGGTTTGTCCCGCCTGATACTTTCGCAGCTGTTCAATTTCTTCGGCGGCGAACGGATTCAGAATCGCCCGTCCGATATCGCAATGCTTCTTCATAACGTCGAACTGTTCGGGCGTGAGCTTGTCCGGTGACAGCAGAATGCTGTCCGGGATTCCCAGTTTTCCAAGATCGTGCAACTGGGCAGCAAGTTCAATCTGTTTGCAGAATTCCACGGGCAGGCTTAACTGTTCCGAGATCGTGCGACAGTATTTTCCGACGCGGACAACGTGCCGGCCGGTTTCGTTGTCCCGATATTCAGCGGCACGGGCCAGACACTGCAAAATCTGTTCCCGCGACCGTTCCAGCTGGCGGGTTCGCTCCTGAACTTCGAGTCCCAGTTCCCGTGCGTGGTTGCTGAGTGCGTCAAAGTGTTGTTTGAGCATCAACGCGTTTTGCACGCGCAGGATCAATTCGGTCTTGTCGACCGGTTTGGCAATAAAGTCCAGCGCGCCCAGTTCGAGAGCTGCTTTTTGGGTTGCCTTGTCCTGACTTGCGCTCAGGATGATGAACGGGATGTGGTCCAGTATCGGGTCGCTTTTGCACGCGTCCAGAATCTCCAGTCCGCTGACCATCGGCATCGAAATGTCGAGCAGCACCGCGTCCGGGCGAACCCGCCGAATTGTCTCGACAGCATTTACCGATTCATTCAGCGTTTCGAAGTTCGTATAACCTTCGGACTGCAGGAAGCGGCGAACCACGCTGATAATCAGGTCTTCGTCATCGACAATCATCAGTTTGCTTGCGCGCGTCGCCGCTTTGGATCGTTGCAGACGGGTCCGGATGCCCGGTGCTTCGGGAACGGATGGAATCGCAACTGCAATGTCCAGATTGACGGGGTAGTTGGTGAGTGTATCAGTCATCGTTTTTCAAAAGGCCGTTTTGAGGAACTACTTGGAAAAGCGGCAAAGGGGCTGGAACTTTTTGGTTATTGACAAGTGGCGACAGACAATCTCACCTGGTTCATCAACGCGGTAATTTGATGGAGGGCTTCCTGAACTGCGACCGCGTCCTGTCGCCTGGACGCTGATTCGAGTTCAACAGCAGGACCGGAAAACTGGGCATAACCGCAAGTACCGGCAGAACCCTTCAGCCAGTGTGCGGAGCGCGAGAGAGTTCCGTAATCAGAATCTTCGGCTTGCCGATGCATATCGTGAACCCTGGCACGCAAGACCACTGCGAATTCTTCAACGATGGCCCGAAAATCCGGATCATCCAGCGGCAAACTGCATTCCAAACCCAATCCGGAATTTTGGGTCCGATCTTCGCGACCAATTTGTCTGGAAAGCGGTTGA
>JAYVKA010000232.1:0-8629 GCA_043768885.1 Planctomycetota bacterium | reverse complement strand
TCCTGTCTCGAAACGGGCTGTTGCGACCCGGCTCGTTCCATTTGCCCCGAAAGGCACTGGTGTCATCGGCCGACAGATCGCAAACATACGCCTTTCCGGCCATGATCAATTTCTCGGCCAGTTCGTACAGTTTTCCAAAATAGTCAGAAGCATAAAGCACCTCGCCATCCCACTGAAAGCCGAGCCAGCGGATATCGTTTTGGATTGAATCAACAAACTCGGTGTCTTCGGTATCGGGGTTGGTGTCGTCAAAACGGAGGTTGCATTTGCCGTTGTACTCGGCCGCGATCCCAAAATTCAGGCAGATCGATTTGGCATGTCCGATGTGGAGGTACCCATTTGGCTCGGGCGGAAAACGGGTATGAACGGGGCCCCGGTTTTTTCCGGAGGCGATGTCGGCCTCGACAATTTGCCGGATGAAGTCGCGATGCGTTTTTGGTTCGGATTCGTTGTTCATGTTTGTCTGAAAGAAAACTTTTTAGAAGTGTTTTGGAAATGTTCGTCAAGGATCTTTTCACGGAGTGCGAGCCACGTGGCCGTTCATGTCGTGAACGAGAGGCGGCGATGGAGTGCCAAGCCGATTCGTTTTTTTGTGCTTTCCAGTCCGAGGATTTCGACTGTTTCAAACATGCCGACGCCAGTCTGTTTTCCGGTTACGGCCAATCGGAGTGGTCCCGTCATTTGGCCGAGCTTGATTCCCTGTTCCTCACACCAGGACTTCGTGGCAGCTTCGATGTTCGCGGCGGTGAAAGGCTGGATGGTATCGAATACGGCAACCAGTCCCGTAAGGAGTTCTTCTGCGTTGTCTGACTGAACCAGTTTTTTCTGAAATGCGGCTTCATCCCAAACCAGCAACTCGTCTGAAACAAAAAACTCGTCGAACTGGAGGATGTCGCCGGCGATAGTCAACCGGTCTCCGGCTGCGGCGATCACGGCACGGAGTTTGTCTGAGATGTCGCACGGCGGTGGTGAGCTGACCAGGCCAGCCTTTTGCAAATATGGCAGAGCCATCGCCTCTTTTTGTTTTTCGGGCAGGCGGTTCATGTACCGCTGCTGGAACGACAGCATTTTTGAGGGGTCAAAGCTGGCTTCGCCTTTGACGACCCGCTCCAACGAGAAGGCCTGGATCATTTCATCTCGCGAAAAGTCTTCGGTTTTGTCGTCGAGCGACCAACCGAGGAGCAGGAAATAATTCAACAACGCGTCGGGCAGGAATCCGGTGTCGCGATAGAATTCGATCAATACCGGATTGAAAGTTTCCGGAGTCGCAGTTAGTCCGACACGGTTGGCAATCGCCATGCCCTGATCCACAAGCGAGCTAAAATCCTTGTTCTTTAGGTACTGCTGTATTTTCCGTTTGCTCAACTTCGTTTTGCTGCCTGGTTCCGCCACAAACGGAATGTGAGCGTATTTAGGAAGTTCGTAGCCAAGTGATTGGGCAATAAAAATTTGCCGGGGTGTGTTTGACAAATGTTCAATCGCGCGAACGACATGCGTGATTTTGAAATCATGGTCATCGACGACGCTGGCCAGGTGATACAAACATGTTCCGTCGGCACGCTGGATGACGTGGTCCTGTTCGCGAGCCCAATCGAAATCGACGGAGCCCCGAATCAGATCGTCGATGCGGCAGACTCCTTCGCGGGGCATTTTCAACCGGACGACAGCCGTGCGGCCTTCGGATTCAAAACGTTTCGCGTCGGCGTCGGTCTCGGCCATCCATTTTCGGCTGTAGACGAATTCGGTTTTGTTGGCTTCGGCGGCAGAGCGTTCGGTCGCGATTTCTTCTGTCGTTGCGTAGTCGCGATAAGCGTGGCCGGATTCCAGAAGTTTTTTCGCTGCTGCCTGATAAGGCTTCAGCCGTTGCGACTGAAAATAAGAACCGTGTGGGCCAACACTTCCCGTTCCGTCAGCGGTCGGGCCTTCGTCCCAGTCGATGCCCAGCCATTTGAAACCGTCAAGGATTGGCTGAAGGGCTTCCGCCTGATTCCGCTGAACGTCCGTATCATCAATCCGCAAAATGAATTGCCCGCCCGCCTGTTTTGCCAACAACCAGTTGAACAGCGCCGTGCGGACGCCGCCAATATGCAGATAACCAGTGGGGCTGGGGGCGAATCGTGTGCGGACGGTCATGGCAAATGGGCATGAAGAATTCGTGAACGGGTCAGCCCATTATCTTATGCGTGAACAACGATTTCCTACAGGCGGGATGGGGCGGGACGACGCGGCCAGAAGCTCTACGCGGCCCGGCGGTCTTGCGGGCTTCGCTGGAGCTTTTTCATTTGCTTTCGCTCGGACTTGCTCAGCTTGCGAATGGGCGATTCCTCGCTGGATTCTTCCTCCTGGAAGACTGGTGTGTCTTCGACTTTGGCAAAACGGTCGCGGGTAACATGCATCGGCTGTTGACGCGGTGGCTCGGCCTTTTCCACCGGCTGTTCTTCGACAATCCTTTCGGCAGGTTTTGGTGCGGTCGTTTTGCGGGGCTTCTTTTTGGCGACCGGTTTGGAATCGTTTGCAGCATCCTCTGGGGAATCTGTTGACCTGGATGCAGACGGTTTTTTGGCGGCCTTCGGCTTGCGTTTTGGTTTCGCCGATTCTGCAACGAACGCGACCAAACCATTGGCTCGCAGATAAACGTGGCGGGCATAGATCACAATCGCGGCCAGTGTACCCGTCGTTGCGAACAGATTCAGGCTTGCGGCCGAGAACCCGTCGTCCTGAACCATTTGCGATTCGATGCCGGGAACCCGAAGTGCAAGTGCGACACTATAAGCCAGCCAAACCAGGCAAATGACAGCGAGCGAAGCCGGTGATTTTCGGACTTCGACCATGCCCCGTACAAAAATTACGCCGAGTGCCACAAACTGCGCGGCAGAAATCGCAAACGCCGTCCAGGGTGTGGTGCCGTTACGACTGCGACCAGCCATCTCCTGCAACAGGCCTCCGAAGTCAACGACACAGTTGATACTTGCCAATATCAGCAGACCAGCGAAGAAAAGCCAAATCCGATAGGTGCCCGCGTAGTCGTTGGAACGATGTTGACGAAGGGCGTGAATCTGGAGACTTGCCAGACCGCTAACCAGGAATAATACGGTCGAAAACCAGACCGAGAGCGAGGACGATCCGTGGACGGAAAGTCGTTCCTGAATTCCGGATGAAAGCCCTGCCCCACTTCCGCCAGGGACCAGCCATGTTGCTCCAACGATCGCAGCCGCAATTGCAAACAGCGTCGTCATGAAAATCGCGACGGACGATGGGCGTTTCGGAATCCAGTCGGTGGATTTGGGCTGATGCCGGCGTTGGGCTCCTGGCAAATAATTGCGCCCCTGTTTTTGTTTGCGATTGGTTCTGGCTTCCGTTTCAACGGACTCGTCCAGCTCCGACGCACCGTTCTCCAGCTGCGATGTCGCCTCTTCGATTACGACGCGACGTCGTCGTGAGTCAGTGCGGCGAATAACCATGGAAACCGGGGGCGAATGCGGGAGGATGAAGCGAGGGAAAAGTCCGGCAATGCCGTTTATCGACGTCGGGATTGGCCCAATGGAAATTCAGAACCTGATTTCGATGCCAAAAATTCTTCGGAGTCCTGCGACGACGTTCCCCTTGAATATTCGGCATGCTTGAAGGGTCGGCTTGACCGCTTTCCAATTCGCCGAAAAGGTCTCACAGCAACCCGGAGTTTGTCAGGAATTCGCGGGTATTTCCACTTGAATCGGATTTCTCAAGACGCCAATGTTTTCAATCTCGACTTCGCAAACGTCGCCAGCTTTTAAAAATACTGGCGGAGTTCTGCCAGCACCAACGCCAGCAGGTGTTCCGGTGAAAATCAAATCGCCCGGGGCAAGTGCAAAAAATTTCGAGATATGGTGAATCAAAAAATCGATCGGATAGATCAACAGATTTGTGTTGGCAGACTGCATTTCTTCGCCGTTCAGCCGCAAACGGATTTGCAAATTGCCCGGATCGGTCAATTCATCAGCGGTTACGATCCAGGGTCCGATCGGCGCGAACGTGTCAAAAGTTTTTCCCAGCAACCATTGCCCGCCGGGCCGGCCTTTTTGCCAATCACGTGCCGAGATGTCATTGCCACAGGTATATCCCAGCACATGCTTCATCGCGTCCTCGCGGCGAATGTTTTTTCCTGGTCGCCCAATCACGACGACCAACTCAGCTTCGTAATCAACCTGTGAACTAATCGTTGGGAGGACAACGGGTGAGAATGGCCCGTTTAAAGCAGATGAGAACTTGCTAAAAATCACGGGAAGGTCTGGAACTTCCCCACCCATCTCTTTGGCGTGATCGGCATAATTCTTTCCAACACAAACAACTTTTCCAGTCGAAGCGAGTGGAGATTGAATCACTAGCTGATCCAAAGCAAGAGAACCGGAATTGTCGTCAATTTGGGGGGGCGTAGTGCTGTGGTCGGAAGCCCAGGCCGAAAAATCAAAAGAGGGAGACCATAGGCGGACCGTGCCATTTGGGCTGATTTCGCCAATACGGGTTTTGCCCAGGTGCTCGAATCGGCCGAATCGCATTGTTGTTTGCTGAAATGGGAAAGGGATTGCCGGAAATGGACATGGCGGGACGATAGAATTCTGTTGCCACGTATCTTTGGAGCTGCATGAAGCCACGCATCAAGCGCAACAATCGTTACAACCGTCAGAGATTTTGTCCAGGAACGATCCACAAGCCCATCCCCCTACCGGATGGGTAACCTAGACTTGGTGGCTTCCATTCCCAAAAATGCCCTTCATGGAAGGCGATTTTGCGATCGGGATTGCGATGTAACTGCTTCGGTTTTCGTGGAAAACCGCAGTTGCGAAACAACTGACCTGGATTTTGAAACGGATTGCGGTCCAGCGGACAATGCAGAAATGCCTTTGACTTCATCATCCATCACCGACAGCACCAGCGCGACGAATGTCTGCGGGGGTCCAATGGTTGACAACAACTCATTTTTCCGACATGCGCTTCTCGAAGCGATGCGCGAAGGTGTTGTATTTGTCGATAACCATTGCCGGATCCAGGTGTGGAATCGCAACATGGAAGCGATCACCGGTGTGGGCAAGACAGCGATTGGCCAAACCCTTTCGTCGGCGATTCTGCAATTGCGAAACCTTGACCAGGAATTGGTCACGGACCAGCACAGCCTGTACGAGTCGTGGGTACGGGAACAACAGCCCTTCACCGGGCATTTTATCATCACCGGAATGAGCGGCCGGCAAACGGATGTCGAGTTGCTGTTTCATCCAGTGAAAACAGCCGATGGGAAACCGCTGGGCGGGATCATCCTGCTTCAAGACACTTCGATGCAAAACGATTTGCAGCGGCAACTGAACGCACTGCAAACGATCGCCACGATTGATCCGCTGACTCAGGTTGGAAATCGTGCCGAGTTTGAGCGGCTCCTGGATGAATACGTCCGAACCCACAAGCAGGTCGGTTTGAAATGCAGCATCATCATTGGCGACCTCGATTACTTCAAGAAAATCAACGACACGTGGGGTCATCATATTGGTGACCATGCACTCGTGGCGTTTGCCCAACTGCTGAAAATGCACGTCCGCGGTCGTGACTTTGTGGCCCGATACGGCGGTGAAGAATTTGTGATTCTGTGTGCGAACTGCGATGAAGACGCTGCTTCGGACCGGGCCGACATTATCCGCAGGGAACTTGGAGACATCGCCCAGCCGATGATGCAGGGCCAAAAAATGACAGCCAGCTTCGGCGTAACCGAATTGCAAGTCGGGGACGATCCGACTTCGCTGTTCGTGCGTGCCGACAAGGCGTTGATGTGGGCCAAGCAAACTGGACGAAACCGGGTTGTGATTTCCGGCCGGGAACCGCAACAAACGGACAACGCAGACATTGATGAAGAGATGCGCCGGAATGCGAAGTCAATTTCCGGGGCAGTCTGGCCGGAACACGGACGTCCGCCGACTTATTCGGTTGAACTTGCCGCGCCTGACCTCCTGCCAATCTTTGTCGAGAAGCTCAAGGCGTGGACCGAAGAGACGCGTTGCAAGCTGGACCAGATTACTGACGGGCACATGCTTGTTTCATTGAACCAGGCCGATCCGGACAATCCCAAAGTGACAGGTTTGGTTCAGGTTGAGATCGATTTGTTGCAGACGGTGGAAATCGAGCGACCATCCAACTTGCCCGATGGTACGCGGGTAGTCTTGAGGGTTTCGACTTTTGGCCGGCCGACGCTTTGGAAAAAAATCGATTTCGAAAAACTGGGACAGGCGGCGGTTGCCCGGCTGCGAAACATCGTTGGACTGAAAGACGAAAAGTTTCTGGTGAAATGGCCAGTTCGTCGCAAGGACGACACCCGCCGCTACAAATAGTCCGGCAGGTCCCCGACTTCTTCTGCCGTTCCCAGTTGGAATCGCCTTTTCTGCATCAATTGCATGGAACATTCCCCGTCCGTTTTGCCTTGGCCGTTTGATCGTCTTGGGCAATTCGGATATCTTCAAGGGCAACCGATAAAACGCATTCTGCGATCCGCACATGCTTTGCGGACGAACACATTCCAGGACTATTGGGAGAATTGCTGCGATGGCGTACGAACTGCCGAAATTGGGCTACGAATACAACGCACTAGAGCCACATATCGATGCCCGCACGATGGAAATCCATCACACCAAGCATCATCAGGCTTACATCAACAACGTAAACACGGCGATCGCGGGAACCGAATTCGAATCAAAATCGATCGAAGACCTGTGTCGATCGATTGCGAAAGTGCCAGAGAACATTCGCGGTGTTGTTCGGAACAACGGGGGAGGTCACGCCAACCACTCGCTTTTCTGGACGATCATGTCACCTAAAGGGGGCGGAGCGCCATCGGGCGATCTCGCTGCTGCGATCAACGCTGCCTGTGGCAGTTTTGAAGATTTCAAAAAAGCTTTCTCCGACGCGGCTGCGAAACGTTTTGGCAGCGGTTGGGCGTGGTTGAGCGTCGATGGCGACAAAGTTGTCGTTGAAAGCACTCCAAACCAGGACAGCCCGCTGATGGAAGGGCGGACTCCGATTTTGGGCCTGGACGTGTGGGAACATGCCTACTATTTGAACTATCAAAATCGTCGGCCTGACTACGTGGCGGCGTTTTTCAACGTAATTGACTGGGATGCGGTCGCAAAACGATTTGCTGCTGCCAAGTAACAGATTCCAGATTTTGCATTGACTGTGTCTCCCGTTTGTGACGAAATCAACTGCACTTGCTATCTCAAAAACGCCAGCCGCCATTTTTGGTTGACTGGCGTTTTTTCGTTGCCCAGCCCGTTCTGTGGCCAATTCGACTGATTTCGGAGGGAAAAACCAGCCGACTTCAATTGTCAAACGGCAGCCCGAATGTTATCCTCTTGGGTTCGTTTTGTTGACATCAATCTCCTGCTGTCACCCGCAAAACCGCGTGTTTTCATGGGTGCAACCTCCGTCGATCTGCCACGTATTGGCATGGTCGATATGGAAAGTTTTTATGGTAAACCGAACCCTTATCCGCGATCTCGAAGACGACGACATTTCCAAACAGTTGGACATGTTTTTCCCGTCTGGCGATGACGACATGGCAGAGATCTATGTTGTCGATCCAAAGTCCGATCAAAAATTCCAAATCAATGAGATCGTCAAGGGGCGCATTGTACGCGTCGATGAAGAAGTAATTGTTATTGATATTGGCTTTAAGAGCGAAGCCACAGTTCCCCGCAATGAATGGTCTGATCACGACGAAGCACCCGTAGTTGGCCAGGAATGCCGGGTCTTGATCGAAGACCTCGAAGACGAAAGTGGAACTCCCGAAGACTCGCATGGATTGATCGTTGTCAGCAAGCGAAAAGCCGACCACATCATTCACTGGATCGACGTCATCTCGAAAGTCAAGGAAGGCGACATCGTCACCGGAACTTGCACAAGAAAAATCAAGGGCGGATTGCTCGTCGATATTGGCGTGCCTGTTTTCCTGCCAGCCAGCCAGGTGGACATCCGCCGGCCAGGCGACATCGGCGACTACATTGGCAAAGCTGTTCAATGCGAAGTCCTCAAGATTGACGACCAGCGACGAAACATCGTTGTTAGCCGTCGGGCCCTGATCGAAAAAGAACGCCAGTACTCCCAGCAGAAATTGCTGGCCGAACTGGTCGTGGGTCAGACTCGCAAGGGGATCGTCAAGAACATCGCCGACTTCGGTGCGTTCGTTGACCTTGGCGGCATCGATGGCCTCTTGCACATCACCGACATGGCTCATACCCGCATCAGCCACCCAAGTGAAATGGTTTCCATCGACCAGGAAATCGAAATCAAGGTGCTGAACGTCGATCATGAAAAAATCAAGATCGCGCTGGGCATGAAGCAACTGCTCCCCAACCCGTGGGATCAGGCCGAAGAGAAGTATCCGGTCAGTTCGATTCACAAGGGCGAAGTCGTCAACGTGGTCAACTACGGTGCCTTCGTCAAATTGGAACCAGGCATCGAAGGTCTGGTTCATATTTCCGAAATGTCCTGGGTCAAACGGATCAATCATCCGAGCGAACTGGTCAAAATCGGCGACGAGATCGACGTTTGCATTTTGAATGTCGATCGCAAGGGTGAGCAAATGTCATTGGGCATGAAGCAAACCCAGAAAAAT
>JAYVKA010000231.1:0-10603 GCA_043768885.1 Planctomycetota bacterium | reverse complement strand
GCCCCGTCGCTGGGTCGTCGAACGGACACATTCCTGGATCAATCGTTTTCGACGACTTCTGATTCGCTGGGAGAAAAAGTCCAGCAACTATCTGGCCATGAGACACTTTTCATTCGCTTGGACAACGCTCCGCGTTGCCGGAGTATTGGGATAGGCTCTAAGCCGTCTACTTGCTTCCGGCCTTTTCGGCAACCTTGTTCCGAAACAGCTCTCCGAGTGCCAGTAACTGGTCAACGCTCAACTGCTCTGTTCGGGCGTCTGGACCAAGGCCCATCGCTGTCAACACTTCGTCCACATCCGGTTTCGAAAGTTCGTCTTTGAAGCCGCTGATTGCAACGCTTCGCAAAAACTTGCGGCGATGGAAAAACATTTTGCGCACGAAGGTGTGAAAGTACTCGACATCCGGAATCTGCTGGCGTCGTTCCGGCTGGAGTTCCATGTCCACAATCGCGGAATCCACTTTCGGCCGCGGCCAAAATACTGACGGCGGCATGATCCGGACAATTCGCGCGGCGCATTGGCTTTGAATCCAGATACTCAACGAACCATAATCACGTGTGTTGGGCTTGGCGACAATTCGCTCGCCCATTTCTTTTTGAATGGTTACGGTCATTCGTGACGGCACGGTTTTCCAAAGCAACAGATTGCTGATCACAGGCGTCGCGATATTGTACGGCAGGTTTGCCGCCAACTTGAATCGCCGGCCTGGGACTTCGGCAACTGCCCGATCGACAGCCTCAATCACGACGTCAGCGAAATGGTTCTTGTTTCGCAGTGCGTCCAGCTGCAACATCTCGATGTTGTCGAATTGCTCAAGCTCTTCCCTCGCAAGCTGGTGCAAGTGCTCGTCAATTTCCACCGTAATAACCCGGGCGGCTTTGGCGGCCAGCATCGCTGTCAACGAACCCATCCCGGTTCCAATTTCCAGAACCACATCGTTGTGATCGACCTGGGCGCTGTCCGCCAGCAGTTGGATCAGGTTCAGGTCTACCAAAAAATTCTGGCCATGCCGGGTATCCGGGGCCATGCCGACCTGGTCAAAGCGTCGCTTTAAATAGGAAACAGTTTGACGTTCGTTACGCTGCATCGCATTCAATGGATTCGTAGTCCAGTCAGGGAGATTTTCCGCCGAACCAACACACCATCGCCAGGCATTGCCCTGGGGGTGAAACCTGTGGCGGGATCAGTTACGGTGTGAACAGATCATAGTTTGCGACCGGGCCAGCCATAAGGTCGCCTGTGTTCAATCGTCGCGGCTTTCAAAACTCGAAGAGCATTTATGTCGAGCAGGGGAACATGACCTGGGGCTACACGGCCAAAGTGATGTTTTCGGGGGAGGCTGCTGCCGCCGAAGCGAAACGCCGGGCCGGTTGGATGACCTCCAAACATTTGGCGGACGTTTGAACCGCCGGGTCCCACTCCGCCCAGTTGGTTCGCATGCTGGACGATCCGGATTCTTTGCCAACATTCGAAGCGTGTTACGAGTTCGAGTACCAGACGGATTTCGGGGAATATCTCGTAAAAATTCCCCTGATCTTCGGGCCGAGGGTCTGCGGCTGTTTCCGACCGAACGTGGAATTGCCTGCTCCAGAGCCCCGGGCGAATTGATTTACCCGCCGCAAAACATACCGGTTTGGAAAGAAGTTCCGGTTAGCCAGACGTTTTGGAACAGGCAGGCACGGGGTCTGCCAGCATCCTGACGAAAGGGTCGCATGCAGAAACTACCGATAATCCCGATAGTTGCCAGTGTAGCGATCATGCGCCTGACAATCACCTCGCAAACATTCCCTGTCACGATCGACTTCTAATCGCGACAGAACCTGCAAACACTCACGGTCTGTCATGTCACGAATGAAACTGGTTTTGGTTGCCGTCATTGCGAGCCTTTTGGCAACCATTGCGCACGGTCAACACACGACCGTACGTCCGGTCAGCAGCACGCCGTTGAAAATGCAGTCGCTGCACAGCCGGTCGACAGTCCAAACCGGCAATTTCCAGTCAATCCAGACTCTTCGCGATCAACCGGTTTACTTGAAAACAGCGCAGCAACCAGACCTGGAATCCGAAGTCAAAGCTTTACAGAGTCAAGATCCAATTGCTCCTGCGGCAGCGGACAATATTCAGCGATCCAGGGCCTTCGACGACTCCACTTTGCCTGGGTCCATACGCGACGCACGGGTGAACATTCTTCCGTCAGAAAAACGAACGCCGAACGATCGATCCGCCGAATTGATGGCGGCCTCACCCGAAATGTGGAATGATTTTTCTTCGACAGGGCTGTTTGTGTTCTGGGATGCACCGAATATCTGTTACGGCCGCCTCTATTTCGAGGACCCCCTTCTCGAACGATATGGCCAAACGACATGCAATCGCCACCGCGACGTGATCCGCAGTGAGGCTCATTTCGCGGTTTCCACCGCAATGTGGCCGCTCCGCGCCGCCCTCGATATTCCGGGCAAGTGCGCGACTCCCTACGGTTATTGCCGTCCAGGCACTGCAATGCCGGAAATGCGCCAGCACTTGCTCGCCAGGTAGTCTCGTGATCGAGTGAGAAAATATTTCGCCTGCCGCTTCTCATGCTGCTTGGGCCAGTTTCGGTATGGTTTTGTCTTCCAGCCGAAACAGTTGCCAGTTATTCCAGCCCCACGTTTCGGCTGGAAGCCAAAACCACATCCATCGACCCCGGTTTCGACTTTGATGCCTGGGCAATTCATTCCTTCTCCGGTCACATTGCGGAGAATTCCACTCGTTCCGGTTGTTCCGTGATCCATACCGAACCAATGCGCAATCGTCCGATGATGAGGAACGTACGGACTGTATCGCAAGTTCTCAACAGTCCGGTTTCAACGACTCCTGATCATCGGGCAATGTATCCAATGCGGATCCAAACCATACTGTTGGCAAAACCAATCCAACATCGAGCCTGTGTGGCAGTAGCCGCATTTGCAGTATTTGTCAGTGGGTGCAAAACCACAACAGATCGCCCACTCGCGCTCGAATGCGATAATCAGGTATGCTCACCTTCGTTGCAAAAAATCGAGGTGCCGGGTTTGGCCGACACCAGTTGCGATGACTTGACTGGGTTGATGTCTGGCCCGCCGATGACAATCAGCAATTTTTACGAAAGCGATTTTCGCGATCTGACCCTGGACGAAGCGATTGTGCTGGCCTTGCAGAACGGAAAAGTCCTTCAGCGTTTGGGGGGCGCGGTCGTGAATGCTCCACAAGCCGCAGCTACCTCCCTCGACCAGGCGATTTTTGAATCGAACGCATTGAACAGCCCTGAGGCCGCACTCTCGGCCTTTGACGCCCAGGTCGCGACCTCGTTGTTTTTCAACCACAACGAACGAAAGTTCAATAACACTTTTCAGTCACTGTTTTCCGCATCGCGTCAGGACACCTCCGACTTCCAGGCAGAGATGTTCAAACAAACTGCAACCGGTACTCGATTCGCCATCCGCACCCTGACCGACTACACAAACAATCACGTTCCGCCCGGTGCAATTGCGGCCGGAGCCAGCTCGTTCCGGTTCAGCAGCGTCTACAATACGGTAAACCAGCTGGAAATTCGCCAGCCCCTGCTGCGCGGTGCCGGTGCGATGGTCAATGGAGTCGCCGGTCCCAGCGGCCAGCCAGGCGTCTACAACGGTGTGATGATCGCACGGATTCGTAGCGACATTTCGCTCGCCGACTTTGAAGCCGGTGTTCGCGACCTGATTCGCGACGTGGAGGGAAGCTACTGGGAACTATATTTCGCCTTTCGTGACCTGGATACGAAACTTGCAGCACGCGAAGCCGGCCGCGAAACCTGGGAAAATCGGCAGATCCGTTTCGAAAAAGGAGTCGGTCGCCCGGACGAAGAAGCCCAAGCCCGACAACAATTCTACAACTTTGAAAACCAGGTGCAGAATGCACTCACCGGCCAGGCGAACGGCTCGACCGGATTGCTGGGAGCGGAACGCAATCTCCGACGCCTTGTTGGATTCCCGGTCAACGATGGCTTGGTCATTCGCCCAGTAACAGAACCGGCCATCGCACCAGCAATGTTCGACTGGCAAGCCCTTCAGGAATCCGCGCTCGAACGCCGGGTTGAACTTCGTCGCCAGAAATGGATCATCAAACAGCGCGAACTCGAATACATGGCTTCGAAACAGCTGAACAAATGGCAACTGGACCTCGTCGGCCAGTACGGATTCCGCGGCTTTGGAGACAACCTGTTCGGTAGCCGCGGCCGTACCGAAGGAAGTGCTGTCGCCGATCTCTTTCAGGGCGATCTGGACGATTATCAAGTCGGCCTGCAGTACGGCGGTCCGATAGGAAAACGCCAGGGACACTTGGCTGTTCGAAGCGCAGAACTGCAGCTCATTCGGGAAAAGACCATTTTGCGGGAACAACAAAAACAAATTCTTCATGACCTTGGTGCAGCCTACACCGAAGTCGATCGCGCTCTGTCGGTTATCAAGACCAGTTACAACATTCAGGTCGCCGCACGGGAAGAACTCGGACCGAAACGGCTGCGGGTCGAAGAAGGCAAGGACCAGGTGTTCTTTCTGCTGGACGCACAAACACGTTATGCAAACTCGGAAAGTGCTTTCTATCGCTCGATCGTCGACTACAACATCGCGTTGATGAACTTGTCATGGACCAGCGGCCAATTGTTGAACCGTTACAACATCCAATTGGATGAAGGCCCATGGGATGAAAGCATCAAGGCCATCGGCACAGCCCGAGCCGCCGATTTCGAAAGCCTTGGGGGAGCCGCATCCAGCAGTCCGCCTCCTGTCTCCAACGGACCGTACAACCAGTCCGCATCGGAACCCACGGGATTGTAGGAACCCGGCCATTTTTTGGTCGCAACGGTTCTCATCCAGTGAACCCGTTGCCCGACCCACCCGGAAAAACTGGCCGGACGCATGATCGGTCTGTGGATCTCGATCTGCGTCAGTGAAACATGCGCCCGGCCGAATGAGGCAAGGAAGCGGAGGACGGCGAGTAGAAGGCAAGACCTCACCGGCCCGTTTTTGTCCGCTTCTCTCATGCTGAAATTGCAAAGCCCATGCCAGGAAATTCCATCGGGACAAATCGATCATTCGCCGCAATTTTGGAAAGGTCGCATGCAAAATCGCAAGCAAATCCAACGCAAATTGAGACGCGATGCTTCAATTCGAGAATTCCGTTTTTCCGACCACCTACGACCTTTGGGCATTTTACCTGCCGCGTCTGGTTGGCTTTCCCACAACCCCGGCAGTCATCTCGATACCTGCGGGGGGCATTCCAACATGCCCGACGATTGAGCCCAAAAGCCCCAAAGGCTTCGTCACAAACGGCGGGCCACACATAATAGTGATTCGGATCCTGGCCAAGCGGCTGAATCACCTCTACAAACGGCCGAATCGTTCCGGCTACCCGCCAGTTTCCCAAATAGAGCAAGCTTGGAAGCAGAGTTTTACTGCGGTTCCGAATTGATTGGAACTCCAAAAACATCGAGGAATTATGGTAAGGGTTATTGTGCATGATGATCGCGATGACACCTTGGTTTTTGGTTCAGAACAGGATCCAAAGATGAAGAAAAACATCATCACCCTGATTACCGCTTTGCTTGTTGCCTTTTCAACTGTTCAAGTTGGACAAACGGATGTGGTAGTCCCCAACGCTTACGGGGTGACGGCAGGCAACTCAACATTCCTTGGCACGAAGTCTGACTTTTGGAGACAATTTCGTCGGAACGCAAATCCTCGTTCGCTCCGGTGCTTTCAAGAATCCGGGCTTCGTCATTTACATTCGGTGGGTCGCCGAACAGCTTTGGCATGGATTTCGTGTTTGCCAACTAGTCTGTATTCCGGTGGCCATTTGTTGTTCGAGTTCCGACACTATGGATACACCGGAACCTCCCACAGCGTTGATTCAATTGGAACCGCGATTTCCGGGTACGGCAATCAATTCAGCGCCGTATCTAATGGAAGCTACACTGCGACCTCCGGGTCCCAGGGGAATTTCTCGGTAATCCAGTTTTCCACTTCGCCGGTTCCAGTACCGGGAACACTATTCGGCCTTGCAGCAATCGGGCCAGGCAGCGTCCTGATTTCGCGCCGCCGCTTTTGATTGAGTCTGACCGAATCAACTGCTTTCAAATCTTAAAAAAATCCCGGCAACAGGAGTTGCCGGGATCGAAGGAGTTTTGCGTTCCAGGTTTCCGTGGTTCTGTGCGGGCCTGGGAGTTGGCCAGATGGGGCCAGCTTGTTTGGCTATTGAACTGCTGGAACTGGAGACATCGCCGGAACTGGAGACATCGCCGGGGCTGGTGACATCACTGGCGCTGGTGACATCACTGGCGCTGGTGCCGAGGCACATCCGCCGTTGAAGCCGCCACTGTCACATCCGCAACCGCTGTCGCAGCCACCGTTTGATCCGCCGCGATTGCCCCGTTTGCTGAACAATCCGCAACCGCATCCACGTACGCGACTTTGTACATCGCCGCAGCCGTAGTCGGCTCCGACGAATTTCTTGAAGAACCCGCCGCGATTTCCGCAGCCCTGCAGTTTGCTGCACATTCCGCAGCCACCGCCGTTGCCACCAGAATGAACTCGGCTGTGAAGCTTGGCGAACAGTCCGCCGCCGCATCCGCGACCGCAACCACATCCGCCATCACGGCTCTGACCAAGTCGACTGAACAGTCCGCCGCTCGAGCCGTCTCCACCGCCGCAAACCGAAGAGTGCCCGCACGACGATGGCCATCCGAAACAGCCATTGTCGCAACCGCCACAACCGCCGCCGCCGTTTTCAAAACCGTTTCCGCCGAACAGCGATCCGCCCGATCGTGATCCGCTGAACAAGCCGCAACGGCTATGCCCGCAACCGGCCGAACGAACGCGGCTGAGCAATCCGCAGCCAGACCGACCGCCGGAAGACCGGCCACAACCAGATTCGTTTTCGAATCCGGCCGATCCGTTAGAGGCGCCAACGCATCCGCCGCAGCCGAACGCACCGCCGCCACGCATTGGAGAAACGCGGCCGTGCAGCAAGCCACCGCCAGCGCGACCACCACATCCAGTGCCGCAACCGCCGCCGCAAGAACCGTTGCCGGTCTGGAGCGTACAGTCTTCGAAACAGTAATTGGCCCACGCGGCTTCCGCCTCGACCTGCGAGATTCCGCGGCCGCAATTGCTGCCGCCAAGCGCATTCGTTTTGCCGTGATTCACATGATTCTGGATTGTCTGGACCACTTGGCCCTGTGCGGAGGCACTCGAGGCCCAGGCAGCGGTCAACAGCAACGCGGCTGTTACGCATGCAAGTTTGGTTTTCATTGATTTGAACTCCTTCGGGAAATCAAAAATCGTGTCTCGTCAACGTCCCTGCGGACGAGGGCATGGCCGGTAACAATACCGGTCAAGAGAAGACAAGGCTGAAAAAACGCCGGTCGCCCGGTTTGTCCGGGGACCTGCGTTTGGGTTTCTTGTTTCACGCACCGACGTTTTGCATCCAGAAATCGCGGTACGTCTAAAGATTTCGGATGAACCGGGGATTTCCATACAGTCGCCATTGCCGGAATGCCCGTGAAACCCGATTTGGCGTTGCTGTTGTGCGGAAAGTTAGCGTTGGTTTTCTTGAATGGAAAAAGCATTCAATTCGCGTTTGCACTGACAATTTCAATGCGACCGTTGGGCAAAGAATGCCACGCGGGAAAGATATTAGGGAACGGTAAAATGGACCGGCAAGAAACCGGTTTACCAGTTATTTAATTGTTTTGCGCCGTGGCGCATGAGCGGCCGGGTTAGCCAACGCTATCCGGTGCCGTACGGCACTCGGCTCACTGGGCTCGCTCATTCTTGCATCACATTTATCGAATAAATCAACTGACTGCTCAGCCGATCTCGCAGCTGCTTTGTGCACGATGCTGTTTGCCGTCGGGATTCACACCGGGGCCATCGGCGGCATACCAGCGGTCCAGTACGGCTTGCCAGCCTTCAATGCCACGGGCCCGGGCATAGTCCGTGCGAATCAATTCGAAATCAGGATGCGAGGCCGCGTACTTGATCCCGAATTTCCGCATCACAGTCGAAGCCCGTTCGGCACCGTAAAGCCTTTCCGCCAACTGCAGATGAGCGAGGATCGTTTCCCGCTGTTCGAAGATCGTGGGGGCTGCTTCGAGTCGGCCTTCCCCGGCCAGAGTTCTTGCCTGGCGAAAGATCCATGGATTGCCGATCGCTCCGCGAGCAATGGTCACGCCATCAACTCCTGTTTCCCGAATCATGTCCAGCGCAGCCTGCGCGGTAAACAGGTCGCCGCTGCCAAGAATCACTCGATCGGGGCCGACGTGCTGTTTGACTTCGCGAAGAAACTCCCAAAGACTCGGTCCAAGGTAGCGTTGCTCAACCGTTCGTCCGTGAACTGTAATCCCGCTGATCCCGGCTGCGAACGCTCCGTCAAGAATCCGGAAAAAATCGTCTCGGGATTGACCGCTGTCGTCGATTCCCCGCCGCATCTTGATCGTAACCGGAATGTGACCAGGCACGACATCGCGGGTGCGATGAACGATCTCGAGCGCGATATCAGGCTGCCCCAGATGAAATCCGCCGCGGCATCGACCGAGAACTTTTTTGACTGGGCAACCAAAATTAATGTCGATCACGTCAAAGCCGGCTTCGACCAGTTTTACGGCACCGGCGGCGAACTGGACTGGTTCGGCACCCATCAATTGCCCGCCAACAGGATGCTCTTCGGGTGAGATGTCCAGGTAGTGGCTGGTCCGTTTCCGGTCTTTCAAATTCACCAGAAACTGGTCCAACATTACTTCGCACAAGGAGTAGCTGGCACCAAATCGCCGGGCGAGAACCCGCATCGGCTGGTCGCTGTAACCGGACAGTGCAGCCTGAACCACCGGAAAACCGATTTCGATGTTTCCGATTTTCAGTGGTTTCAATGGTGTCAGTATCGTTGTCATCAATCGCTATCCCGCAATCGATCGATTGAGGGCATAATGGCCGCCATGGTCTGGTCCGGAAGAATGGTCATCGTAGTCAGTTGCGGCAATTCACGCCAGGCGACCGATTGTCATGGCGTTTTGTGATTTGGGTGCGACAGGGCAGGGAAAATGGAAATGCTGGTGAGCGTGTTGGTCGGGTATTGGCCGCTGTGGGTTGTCCTTGCGATGATCCTGGCTGCGGTCATCCTCGTTCGCATGTATTCCGGACCGGGCCGGATGCCGTACCAGGTCCGGGAGCGGTTGGTGACGAAAACGGAATTGCGGTTTTATCGGGCGTTGCAAAAAGCTGCGATGGACGATTTCGACTTGTTTGCGATGGTTCGAATTGCTGATATCCTGCAAGTCCAGGAGGGGGTCGCGAAACGTCGAATGTGGTTGAACAAGATTCTCGCCAAGCACATTGATTTTGTTTTGTGCGATCCGGGCACGTTGCAGCCCAAACTGGCGATCGAACTGGACGATCGATCGCATGAGCGGCCCGACCGCCAGGAGCGAGACGAGTTTGTCGATCGCGCGTTTGAGAGTGCCGGCTTGCGATTGCTTCGCATTCCTGTGGCAAAAAACTACGATCCCAAACAGTTGCGTGAGCTGCTCCTGAACAACAAATAGTCTGTACGCCGTTCCAATTGACCATGACCAATCACGCCACGAATAGTTCGAACGAAGTACCGTTGTCCGGCAAGCGGGGCGTCGTTGGCGTGTTGGTTTCGGCGGACCGGCTGTTGATGATCCAGCGGAGCCAGCTGGTTCGGGCACCGGGCAAGTTCTGTTTTCCGGGCGGTACGATCGAAGAAGGTGAATCGCAATCGACGGCTCTTCGACGCGAGTTGATGGAAGAGCTGAGCCTGAGCGCGAATCCGCTGCACGAACTTTGGACCTGCGTTACCGAATGGGGAACCCAGCTGAGCTGGTGGCTGGTGGACTGTCCGGCGGCAAACATCGATGCCTGTCCGAATCCGGCCGAAGTTTCCTGGTGCGGATGGATGACGATCGAAGAAATTCTCTCACAACCGGAACTGCTCTCCAGCAACCGGCATTTCCTGGCCGCCTACTTATCCGGCGTTTTCTCCTTGCCGATCAGCGACTGAAGGTCAGGCAATCCCAGCGACCTTGCCTGATTTTGCGTAGATTGGCCTGATGACTCGCCTGACAATTCGCGAAAGAACCGGTTGAAGATTTGTGGATCGAATTCATCGACGGGAACAAACTGGTTGGAGGAATTCGCAAGGTCCGGGATTTTCGGAAAATCCAGCATCGGCTTTTCGGTCAACGGGATTTTGGGTGCGTCTCGTTCAATCGACCGCTGCGGCGACCCATGCGGGTCGGCCAGTGAACCATGGGAGGCGCCGGGAATCCGAATCGAACTGACGGAATTGGAATTGGCCACCGGATCATTGCTGAAATCAATCAGCCCCGGTTCCGCGTTTGAACAAAACTCCCGAGCCCAACTGCGAATCCGCTCAAGCTCAATACTGTCCGGACGAATTGCCGGCAGAGATTGACCACCATGATTTGTTACCGCCATTTTCAAAAACGTCTCACATCCCGAATCGCCCTTCAACAATTGCCTGGCAGTCCAATAAAGATTCTGTTGGCTCATTCGAAGTGGCGGCTGTTGAC
>JAYVKA010000230.1:0-5267 GCA_043768885.1 Planctomycetota bacterium | reverse complement strand
ACGCTTCGGGTTAGGACTAAATCAACAGCCCCCTGGCGCGTTGCGGCTGATTGGGCGGCGAAAGTCGGTGTGCGGGGTCGGGAGACCCGCGCACAGCGCGGAGAGTGCGGGGTCGGGAGATCCGCGCATAGCGCGAAAGGTGGAAGCTGGACAGCGTCGCTTCAGCGCCAGTTATGCCGAAAACCGATTGCGACAATCAGCTGCAAGGCGGCGACTCCGGTTTCCGCGTGTGCCCCGCAAAGACCGGTTATTGTCGCACTGCGGCTGACAAACGGGGCGTTGGTCAGACTATTGGCGTGCTGTTGCTCAAAACCGGTGGCGGAAAGGGATTTTGTCGGATACAAACTGTTTTTGGAAAGTTTTGGACCGGGACGGTTGCAGGGAATCATGGGTAACATTCGGACGTTTGTGGCAGTCGATATTTCTTCGGAAATTCGCTCCGCTTCGCTAAAGCAAATCGCCGCCTTTCAAAAACTCGGCGTCGATGAATACAAATGGGTCGACCAGACGGAGATGCATCTGACGCTGAAGTTTCTGGGCGATATTCGGGATAACGAATCGCCAGACGTTTGCAAACTGGTAAAACGGGCGGTGCAGAATTTTGAGCCAATCGTGTTGAATGTGGCCGGGTTGGGCGCTTTTCCATCGCCGGATCGACCGCGAACTTTGTGGATGGGGATCACCCAGGGGTTGGAAGAAATCGGCGAGCTTCAGGCAAGTGTTGATGAAGCGCTGAAGGAGATGGGGTTTCCCCCCGAACGGAACGGATTTACGCCTCATATCACGCTGGGTCGTGTGGCTCGTGGCAACCGCAGCAACCCGATCGTTGCCGAATACATCGCCAACAACTCCGCGACTCATTTCGGAAGTATCGAGATCGACCAGGTGATCGTCTATTCCAGTTTTGGTGACCGCTCGGGTCGGACCTACACGCCGATGGCCACGATCGACCTGGACGGGTAGCTCATCTTCCAGGCCGGGGGTACAGGTACGATGGACGTCCTCGTCCGTCGAATCGTAACCCGATGCGTAAGCGAGGGCGGCGAAGGCAGAGACCTCGACCTCGCTTACGCTTCGGGTTGCGAAGTGTGGGCAATTCCCGAACGTGTATTTGGGGGCTTTTTTTTTATGTTTCGCTTGCGATTCTTCGCCGTTTCTTGCCTCTTTGACCTAACGTGTCAGGGCCGTCGCGAATATTACTTTCGAAGGCACTTGTGGACAGTGTTTTCCGGCCTTATGGTGTACAGATGAACAGCGGTCAATTCCAGCTGGTTCGCACCTGAATCCCGGAGGGTCGAATTCCAGTCTCGTGTGCATGTACACAGGAAGCCGCAATAATGATTGCCAATCCAAGTAACCCTGAACCCCGTAACCCTGAAATCTCTGGAGGAAACATGGCTCGCAAAACAAAACCCGTCAAGAACGGCAAAGCCAACAAGTCCGAGTCCGCTGTCGAAGTCATGATGAAGGACAACGAGATCCTGAAAAATACGGTTCAGCAAATCGAAAAGCAGTTCGGAACCGGATCGATTATGACTTTGGGCGGCGACCACGTTTCCCAAATTCGGGGAATTTCGACGGGCAGCTTGTCCCTCGACATCGCCTTGGGCGGCCAGGGGTTGCCTTGCGGCCGGATCATCGAAATTTACGGTCCAGAGTCCAGTGGTAAAACGACGATCGCCTTGCACGTGATCGCCCAGGCCCAAAAGAAAGGCGGCGTGGCTGCGTTTGTTGACGCGGAACATGCTTTCGACCCGACATGGGCCAAGAAGCTGGGAGTTGATCTCGACATGCTGCTGGTCAGCCAGCCGAGCAGTGGCGAAGAAGCGATGCAGATCACCGAAATGTTGATCAAGTCGAACGCGGTTGATGTGATCGTGATCGACTCGGTGGCCGCCCTGATTCCTCGTCAGGAATTGGAAGGCGAAATCGGTGACACGCACGTCGGTTTGCAGGCCCGACTGATGAGCCAGTCGATGCGGAAACTGACGGGTTCGATCGCCCGCAGCAAAACCTGCACTATTTTCATCAACCAGATCCGCGAGAAAATCGGAGTCATGTTCGGCAGCCCCGAAACAACTCCAGGCGGTCGGGCCTTGAAGTTTTACGCTTCCTGCCGGATCGACGTCCGAAAAATCGGCTCGCTCAAGGAGGGCGACGATCAGGTCGGCCAGCGGGTGAAGTGCAAGATCGTAAAGAACAAGGTGGCCCCTCCATTCCGGATCGCCGAGTTCGACATGATGCACTCCAACGGGATCAGCTACGAAGGGGACTTGCTGGATCTCGGCGTGACCCACAAGGTCGTGGACCGCAGCGGTTCCTGGTTCAAATACGGCAGCATTCACCTCGGACAGGGCAAGGAAAAGGCCCGTAATTTCCTGGTCGAGAACCCGGCACTGTGCGACGAAATTCGCGACAAGATCATGGCCGACGGCGGCTATGTTGTTGATGCGACGGCAAGTTCAAACGAAGACGAAGACGTTGCCAGCGAAGAACTGGAAGCAGTTGCCGACGAATAGTCGCTGACTCGAAAATTCCGAAAATCGAAACCGCATGTGTCCGAACTGGATGCCTGCGGTTTTTGTCTTGTTAGACCCCGGTCGCTGTCACAATTTTGGCTGGGCCTTTATATTGACGCTTTTGATTCATGCTATCCAAATTCCGAACGCCATGAAGACTGACGAAATTCGCGAGAAATACCTGGAGTTTTTTCAGGGCAAAGGCCATCGTTTGTGTGAAAGCGACGTGCTGGTCCCGAAATGGGACAAGTCCGTCCTGTTTACTCCGGCCGGAATGAATCCATTCAAAGACCATTTTCTGGGAAAGGTGAAACTGGAATTCACACGGGCAACGAGCAGTCAGAAATGCCTTCGAACTGGTGATATCGATAACGTCGGGCGGACGGCGTATCACCACACCTTTTTCGAAATGTTGGGCAATTTCAGTTTCGGCGACTATTTCAAACGCGAGGCAATTAACTGGGCCTGGGAATTTCTGACTGACAAGAACTGGCTCGGTTTGGACCCCGATCGGCTGACGGTCACGGTTTATCTGGACGACGACGAAGCGGCTGGAATTTGGCAATCGGATCTTGGCCTGCCAACGTCGCGCATTCAACGAATGGACGAGAACGACAATTTCTGGCCGGCAGGCGCACCAACAAGCGGCCCGGACGGGGTCTGTGGACCGTGCAGCGAAATCTTTTACCATCCGCCCGACGGCAGCAAGGAAGTCGAAATCTGGAACCTTGTTTTCACGCAATTCAATCGTGAAGGCGATCCGCCAGACAATTTGAAGCCACTTCCCAGCAAGAATATCGACACAGGAATGGGGCTGGAGCGAATTGCATCGACCATGCAGGGCGTGACGACGAACTACCACATCGACACAATTCTTCCGATCGTCCTTTCCGCCGCCGAAATTTGTGGCCAAAAATACATCCCTGAATCCGACAACGGCCGGCGATTCCGTCGAATGGCAGATCACGTTCGGGCATGCACATTCGCGATTCACGAAAACGTCTACCCGGGTTCGGCCAAGGAAGAATATGTAATTCGGCGACTGCTGCGCCGTGCCGTTTTGGATGGATACCAGATTGAGCAGCATGAACCGTTTCTGTTTCAGCTGGTTCCGAAGGTCGCGGAAATGATGGCCCGGCCCTACCCGGAATTGAAGGGAACTGTCCAACGGGTGGCCGACGTGATCCGACGCGAGGAAAGCTCGTTCCTGTCGTCGATTGGTGACGGACTTTCGCGAATCGAAAAAATCTTTTCTGCGATGGAATCCACTGGTTCCAAATCGGTCGATGGCCAGGACGCTGCGGAGTTGTATCAAACGCACGGTGTTCCACCAGAAATGTTCGAGCAGATCGCCAGGGAACGCGAATACCAATTCGACTGGCCGGGCTATCGGGCCGCGATGGAAGTACACAGCCAGGCGTCCGGCAAGTTCGCCGATTCCGTAATGGGGAATTTTGGTCCGATCGACGAGATCAAATCGGAATTCAAGTTCACGGAGTTTGTGGGTTACGAATCGACTACGGAAAAGGCCGTGGTCAAGGCCATTGTTTCCGGTGACAAAAGGGTCAAACATGTTTCTTCGGGCGAAAACAAGCCGTTGATTGTCGTATTGGATCGTACGCCGTTTTACGCCGAGTCCGGCGGACAGGTGGGCGACACGGGAGAGATTTCCGCATCGGGCGGAACACTTGAAGTCACCGACACGCAGAAAGACGGAGACATCTGGTTACACATTTGCAGCGGTATTCGCGGACAAATTTCCGTTGGCAATGCGGTGACTGCAACGGTCGACTCCGACCGCCGCGATGCGATTCGGCGGGCTCACACGGCGACGCACGTTTTGCATCATTCGTTGCAGCAGCGTTTGGGCAGCCATGCGCAACAACGCGGCTCGCGGGTAGCTGACGATGTATTGCGGTTCGACTTTTCGAACCCCGGCCCGGTCGACGCGGACTCCCTCGAAGTCATTGAATCGGAATCCAACAAGCGAATTGGCACTTCGGTCCCCGTGAAATCAGAAATTTTGCCGCTGGCCGAAGCACGAACACGCGGAGCGATGATGCTGTTCGGCGAAAAGTATCCGGACCCGGTCCGCATGATTTCCGTGGGCGATTTCAGCCGCGAGTTGTGTGGTGGGACGCACGTCGAAAATTCGACTGACATTGGATTGCTGGAAGTCGTTTCCGAAGAAGGCATCTCGGCTGGCACTCGTCGTATCGAAGCCTACACCGGGTCGCGGGCCAGCCAGTTTCGCGAAGACATGCAACGGGTGTATGACGAGGCCTTGAAGTTGACGGGAGCGGCGACTGGCAAATTGCCAGTGGCTGTCGAGCGACTTGCGAGATCCGTGAAGGAAATCAGAAGGCAAGTCGAGTTGGGGAAAAGTCCCTTGGTCGATGCTGCACCTGCGATAAAAGCCGGCGGGAATTCGAAGCCCGATTATTTGGCGATGCGAAAAGAGATGCGCGACGTGATTCGCGGCCTGAATGTGCCGCTGGATCAGGTCCTCGACAGAATCGGGGGATTGATCGCCGAGAAGGAACGATTGCTGGAAAAGGCAAGCAAAATATCGTCCGGCGATTTGCCGGATGCAGATTCGCTGATTGCCGGCGGAATCAAGACAAACGGAAGTCTTGTAATCACTTGCGAGCTTCCGGAGTGCAATCCGAATCTGATGCGTCAACTCGTCGATCAGGTCCGACAGAAAACCAAACCGGTGGCGATATTTCTGGCGTCGGCTTCGGCCGC
>JAYVKA010000229.1:0-19646 GCA_043768885.1 Planctomycetota bacterium | reverse complement strand
CGAATTATCGGTACAATAAACCCCTCAATCTGCGACAACAATTCGGCCCAAAAGAGGCAGATTCTGTGATCAAAGCGGGAGCGGTAACAGTTGAAGTCTTGAATCCAGTTCGATTGCTTGCAAACGAATGAATCCGCAAACTCCGTCCGCTGTAACTCCGTCGCATGTGCATCCGGCCAAATGGTGGCACGGGGTTGTGATTTTCTGGTTGGGGTATCATCTGCTATCCACGGTTTCGACGCTGATTCCCGAACCTTCGCCGCTAAAGAATTTTGTCGCGCCGCTGTTCTTTCACTACCAATGCGTGACGGGGACCGATCAGGGCTGGAACATGTTTACCAGCATCGCCAATCACCGGGATAGCGACGTGGTTGTGATGGCGACTTTTGAGGATGGCAGCACTCGCCCATTCGGTCCGATCGTTCCTGGTATGAAAGCGTATTCCCCCGGTCGGACTTTTCGACATCACTCTTTGTTCGACCGGTTTCTCTCGGCCGAGTTTGCCAATTATCTGGAACCGCTCGGAAAAACCTACGCGGCAGAACTTGCGGCCAGGTATCCCGCTGAATTCAAGTCATGTGAATTGCATACAAGATTTGACCGCTTGAATTTTCTGGAGCTGATGCGGGCTGGCGGTGAACCAAGCTATTCGACCAATTCGAAACGGGGCCCGTGGCAGGTGCCGAAGTGAAACAGCCTGCCGGGAAACTGCGGGAGTTCTTTTTTGGCGCAGCCGATCCCCGGGCCTATGCATTGGTTCGCATCAGTTTTGCCATCGTCGCGCTGTTGAACCTGATTGATCTGTGGCCAGACCGGCACGCTTTCTTTTCCAATGCAGGATTGATCGACCTGGAAACACTTCGGCAAAACACCACTGGCGCGCCATTCATCTCGGTCTTCTACTGGATTCAGGAACCAGCCGGTGTGACGGCGATGTTCATGGTCGCGGCGATTGCGTTGGTCGCACTTGGCTGTGGGTATGCAACCCGAATGTGCGCCATCATCGCCTGGCTGTGGCATTGCTCGTACGTCACCCGCGCTTTCCCTGCGATGCATGGTTGGGACGTGTTGTTGAGAATCATCGCGTTCATATTGATGGTATCGCCGAGCGACAGGAAGTGGTGTCTGGACGGACTTTGGAATCGCAAGACTATTCAGTTTTGAGGGGTCAGGCCCATTTTTCGGTATGTGCAAATTGTTTGCTTCATTGTTTTCGAGCCGAAAAAAGCGTTAGACCCCGGCGCGTGAACGGTTACTGGCTGTTCTCACTAACTGGATAGCGCCAGTTTCGGATTAATTCCAGCCCGAAGCGTTAGCGAGTGAACGACTTGGGGCCAATACACTCGCTTGCGCTTCGGGCTTGTATTTCCGTCCTTCTGGCGCAAAAGTGGCACTGTCCAGTTAGCCAACAGCCGAATTATCCACCGTTCAAGCCGGTGGGATTGTTTCGCGAAACACAGCGACGACAACGAAAACCAGTTATTCAATGAACAAGGTGGCGCTGTCCAGCTAACCATCATGATTCCCTATTTCGCATTCCTGGAACCACAAGATTTCCGAAACCGGCGTTGGCTGGACTTCGGAAGCAGCCCTCCGTCCGAAGCGAATCCCCTTCCGGATTCACCGCAATTCGAGACGGTTTCGGTGGGCGCAAATTCCAGTACCCAAGCAAGTCTCAACGGAAATCGACCCACCGCCAGCAACACTGAGGATTTTGCAACGCGTTTGTTTTCAGCGAAGACTACGCCGGTCCTACCAATTCCGGCCATTTAACCCTGGTCAGAACTCACCCTGGGGAATCAGGCCCAAGATCCCGCAACCCTGTACGTATTTGGAGCAGCGTGTGGCCCGGGGCGAAAAGGGATACAGCCATCGCTGAAGCTCCGCTTCCCGCCCAACCGGTGTCTTTCCTTCCAATACGACCAGTCCTGCGAGTCGTCGTGGAAATGCCGTCGAGATTCTTTGTCGGCCCAACTGATCAAAAAAAGTCAGGTTGTAGTCCAGGGTGATCCGCAGTCCATCGTCGGTCGCAAAATGTTCCCGTTCGTACTGAACGATCACGATCGGGTCGTAGTATCGCTGCAAATACTGTTGCAAATGTTCGGGCATGATCCGTTCGAGCTGTTGCCGAATTTCCGGCCAGGTCAATTCCGCCAGAGGAGTCGCCGACTTGATCTGCAAGCGGTGTTTTCCCGTAACCCGTTTGTCGCGCCATTTGATTTCGAGAAAAAAATCAGTCCCCGGCCGCAACGAGTCATACCACCGAATCCGCATTTTCCGCCGCAACCCCATCCCGTCCAGGTTTGCGAAACAGGCGGACAACCGCGCGTCGTCAAAATAGACACTACGGACAACGGATACGCGATTGTTGTGAATCAACCTCCGGCAATTCGCGGCCAACAACACCCGCAACTTGCCAACATCCATGTCCGGCAAGGTGAACTTCATTTCCCTGCGGCTGATCAGGTCGGCCCTGTCGGACCCATAGTCCGTGACCTGAAACAGCGAATTGGCAGAGATGTTGGAGGTATTCCGGTTCACAATTCCACGTCACAAAGTCGAATTCAAATTGACGTAGGAAATATCACAGGCCGGCAGTTGTTCGCGAAGTTTTGAAATCATCGCCGTGGTCTTCTTCGGGCTGGACTCTGCCAGAACGATACGAATCTGCCCCTGTCCGTTTTCGACATCAAAACGCTGCAAAGTGAACTGGCTGGCCACCGACTCGATCGCCAGCATCACTCCCGATTCATTGTCAGCAAAATATTTTCCGGCATCGCCGGTGATCGTCAGCAACAGCTTGTGCCGCCGGTTCCCCCGACTGAGCAGGTGCATTCCAACAACAACGACTGTTGCAACAACGACCATCGCGCCGGCCAGCAACGGTTGTTCGGCACCGAGTGACAAACCGATTGCGATACAGAGAAAGAGGTAAGTCAATTCTTCCGGGTCCTTGATCGCCGCCCGAAAACGGACGATTGACAAAGCGCCGACCAAACCGAGCGACAGTGCCAACGAAGACTTGACGACCGCAATCACGCCGGTCGTCACCATCGCCAGCAGCGGAAACGCCCGTGAGATGGAATCCGAATCCGACGGTGACGAGCTGCATTTCCGGTACAGAAACCGGACATAAAGGGCAAGCAGTGCGGCCAATGCAAGATAAATGCACAACCCCAAAGCCGTCGCGTTTTGTTCGCCCGAAACAGATTGCTGCAGCTGATTCCAAACCTTGTCAAATTCCTGCACTCTTCGCTTCTCACTTTCTTCGCAATACCCGGTAGAACGATCACACAAACAATGGAACACGTTTTGGTCGAAATGGTAACGCCAGTTCAGCGACCAATCTTCAAAACCGGGCCCTGCTCCAACAGATTAGCCGGGAATCACTGATTTAGCGATGAAGCGCCGGACAAAGTCAAATTCGTTTAACCGTCAGCCGAAGGCGTACGCGCTGGCGTTTCTCGTACGCCTTCGGCTGACGGTTAGACGAGAAATGTCTATTCTGTCCAATGACCGGCGTTATCCAATCAGGAGACGGACCGAAAATCGAACGGCCAGCCCGCGGAACACCCGTGGACTGGCCGGTCGGAATCGGTTTTCGATTGGCTTGCCCCAATCCTATTTCAGCGGCACCTTCTCGTTGATGTCGGCACCCGACTGATAATCATCCATCAGGTGTTCGGTAAAGAACTCGTACATCCGCTGGGTTACATACGGTTGGTACTGGCCGAAACCGTGGCGGGTCGCTGGCAAATACAGCATGTCGAACCGCTTGTTGGCTTTGATCAATGCATCGACCAGCCGCAGAGTATTGGCCGGATGGACGTTGTTGTCCAACTCGCCATGCACCAGCAGCAGATGGCCCTTCAGGTTATGGGCCAACTCGGCATTGGTCGGAACGTGAATTTCGAACCTGGTTTTTTCCTTTTCTTCTTCCCTGGCCTTTTCTTCAGTCGATTTCCCGTCTTTCGAGTCGTCAACTTTTTCCTTGTCCCCTTCCTGTTTGGTTTCCGAATCCTTTTTGTCGGAATCAACGACGTCTTCTTTCTTCTCTTGCTTTTTATCGTCGTCGGTTACCGTTTTCCCGCTTTCCTGCTGGCGGGTTCTCGAACCAGTCCTTTGACGGCGGTTCATTCCTTCTTCCTGGCCTTCTGTTTGCTTCTCCTGTTCTTTCTTTTCAACTTCCTGTTTTTCTTTCTCCTGAAGGTCCTGCTCTTGCGGGTTCTGTTCGAACAGCCATGGCGGAAGATCGCCAGCGTTCATAACGTCCCAATCCAAACCCGCACGACGATCCAGGTCGGACTGGTCGTCATCGTTCAGCATTTCGTACTCGTAGAAGTAGTCGCTGTTCTCGTAATCGGGAATTCCTGCCCCCCGTCGACCGCCACCACGTTGACCTGCTCCGCCTCTTCCGCGTTGGCCAGCCGCTTCGGCATCGCCTTCCTTCGTTTCTTCCTTGACAACCACCTCTTTCAATCCGTGATAGCGTTCGGACCATGAGTTGTTGTAGATGTTGTTGTCATGGTTTCCGGCCGTCGAAACGCCAACTTTGAAAAAGTCGTTGTATGGCTCGACCATCAAGGCTGCGGCTGTCATGAATCCGCCACCCGAGTGGCCGTAAATGCCGACTCGTTGAACATCGACGTAACTGTGCAGTTGAGCCAGCTGTTCGATTGCCGCTTTTTTGTCGGCCAATCCGTAGTCGCGCATATTCATATACCCGTAGCTTCCATAGGCCTTTCCGCGACCAGGCGAACCGCCGCGATGGCCAACCTGAATCACGATAAAACCGATTTGGGCCATCTGCTGGTTGCCGGACGTCGCCGAGAACGTGTGCTGGGTTCCTTCGGTTTGCGGACCCGGGTAAACGTGGGCAATGATTGGATATTTTTTCTTGGGATCAAAATCAAACGGCTTCCACATGTTTCCGAACAGGTCGGTCACACCATCGGCCGCCTTGACCACAAAAGTCTCCGGCATTCTCCAGCCGACATGTTCCAGCCGCGAAAGGTCGGTCGTTTCCAGATTCAGAATCTCTGTACCATTGGCGGACCGCAATACCGATGTCGGAGCCAGGTCCACGCGGGAAAAGTTGTCAACCAGATACTTTTTGCTCTTCGACAAAATTGACGAGTGATTTGCGTCACCTGGATCCATCAGCCGCAACCCGGAACCGTCCAGCTGCACAGCATAGAGGTGCGTGTAGTAAACATTTTCACCCGGCTCCCGACCGCTTCCCCTGAAATACATTGTGCGATTCGATTCGTCGACATCGACGATTTGACTGGCGAGGAATTCGCCGGAAGTAATGGAGTTCTTGAACTTGCCTGCAGCATCGTACAGATAGTAGTGACCCCAGCCCGAACGCTCGGACCACCAGATCATGTCCCCCGATTCTTCGAGATAACGAACGGACTGCGGTGCGATGTTGGCATTTTCAAAGCCTTCGGTCAGCAGGCAGTTGACCGATTCGTCGACAAGGTTCATCGAGCAGATCTCGACGTTCCGCAACAACCGGTCGCGGCGCAGGAACCGCAGTTCCGTTTCGTCCCTGGAGTATTGAATGTCCGAGTATCCCTCGTCAACCCATTTCGGTTCAATGCGGTTCAGCTTCCCGGCGCTGCGCCGACAAAGATACAATTCCGACTTGCGAATGTTTTCTTCGCCGGGCATCGGGTAGTCGTATTTTTCCAGCGTCGGCCGGGGCGTCGCCAGGGAGTTGATGACCCACAACTCTTCGACCCCGCGTGAGTCACGACGCTGCGTGTAAAAAGTCTGCGAGTCCTTGGACCAGCTGACCGATGGTCGGGTTTTTGTGTCTTCCTTGATCGTGTTCTCGGATTCGTCCTGTGAGCCTTGCTGCCCGCCTCCACGCTGACGGTTGCCACCAGCGCGGGCTGGTCGTCCGGCAAAGCCGTAATCTTCGGTGCCGTCTTGCGACAAACGAATTGCAGTGTCGTCCATTTCCAGCGGCAGGTCAGGAGTCGGCAAGTCTTTCGGCTTGTCGGCTTTTTCATCCGTTTTTTCGTCGGTTGATTCGGATTTCTTTTCGTCAGAAGTCTTGCCTTTTTCGGTCGTGACTTCCTTGTTTGAATCTTCCTGTTTGTTGGAGTCTTTCGTTGAGTCCTGTTTCTCGTCCTGTTTTTTTTCTTCGACTACTTTCTCGTCGACTGTTTTTTCCTGTTTGTCCTGTTTGTTTTCTGTGACGGTCTTTTCCTGTTCGTTCTGCTTCTTCCCCTTGACTTCTTTTTCCTGTTCGTCCTGAAGGGCTAGTGGAGCAGGGGATTCGCCGTCTTTTTCCGTAGTCCCGTCAGACTTCTTTTCGGTTCCTTCTTTCTTGTCGGCCTCCCGTTTTTGCCGTGCGGCTTTTCTTTCCGCAGCTTTTTTGGCAGCGCCGTTTTCTTCTGTTTTTTCGGCGTCCTTCTTTTCGACTGCTTTTTTCTCGACCTGCTGCTCCTCGCCCTCTTCTTTCACGGATTCCTTTTTGTCTCCGTCCTTTTTCTCTTCGACGCTATCGCCCTTGTCGTCCTTGTCGTCCTTGCCTTCGGCCTTCAGTTTTGCCTTTTCGGCCTCTTCCATTTCCAGTGCTGCCTGTTTTTCCAGAGCTTCTTTCAGCACGTCTTCCGGAACTTCGACCAGGTACAGGTCGTGGCCCTTGGCAAAAACGTATGCCGTTCGGTCTGGAGAGAACGTACGATGCGCGGCACGTTGTTGTCGCTCCCGGGCAGGGTTTTCGGCATTCTGTTCGCCATCTTGCTGTTCGTTTTGTTGTTCTTCCTGTTGTTCCTGCCGTTCCTGCCGTTCCTGAAATCGGCGAATCATTTCCTCACGGGACATGTTCGGGTCAAAACCGGCGGGTGCAGCTTCACGCTGGGGCGCACCAAGATTTTCCAGTTTTTCGGTGGCGAAGACATATTTAAACTGAATGTTTTCGGAGACGAATTTCAGTTCGGTACCATCGTCGCTCATTTGGGCGCGGCCCAGCGACAACTGTGCCGGATCCAGCGGTTTTCGAAGGGCTTCCGATAATTGCGAGCTCAGCTTTACCCGGTCGAACAGCGGGTCCCTGGTTCCCCGTTCCGGATTCACGCGAACGTAGTGCGTTCCATTCGAATCGCGGAACGAATACCAGAACTGGTCTGTTTCGCCGATCCAGTTTGGACGCACCGAAGTGTCGTAAACAAACTGTCGCAGGTACGTCGAGCTGTACAGGTCTGCCTGTTGGTAGTTTGGGTGCACGACGCGGTTATCACGTTGGGCAAGCAACTGGCTGGATGATACAAATAGCAGTGAACAAATCAGCAGGGCCTTGCCTGCGGACAGAGGGAATGCGGAATGAGTCGGTGAACTGGCCATTGGATGGTCCTTTGAAGTGCCGTGTACATTGTCGAGTTGGCGGGCAGCAATTACAGCCAACAAATTCATCTAGCTTTGGACGCGCGATCAAACGCACGCGCGCACCTGTCCCGAAAGTCTCGGTCGAACGCCCCACTTCAGAATGGTTGCCGCAGCAACCCAATTCGTTACGATCCGAATCCAGCTTCATCATAGTCTGAATTCCGGGCAGATTAAACTTGCCTGACGGGCAGAAAAAACAATTCCCCAGCACGGTGGGGAATTTTCCGGAGATTCATCAAAGGTGGGAGTCTTGGCTGCGGGAAAAGCCAGGCACGTCTCAATCCTCGGCGCGGCTACCATCGCCACACATCATCACAATGCGGGGCTGGAACTCGCCGATGATCTCGACCAGGTCCTGCTGTTGTTCCATCACTTCGTGGATGTTTTTGTAAACGCCAGGGACTTCGTCCAGTCCAGCAGCCAACAAACGTACATTGCATTTGTCGAGGTGATCGCGCCACGGTCCCCAGCGGAATTGCTTCTTCGCGGCTGTCCGGCTCATGACCCGACCAGCCCCGTGTGCCGCCGAATTCAAACTGCCCGGATGGCCTTTGCCGCGAACCACGAAACACGAATCGGCCATGTTGCCAGGAATGATTCCGAGTGCGCCTTTGCCAGCCGGAGTCGCTCCCTTGCGATGGACGTAGTATTTTTTGCCATCGTGTACTTCTTCCCAGGCAAAGTTGTGATGGTTTTCGATGCTGTACAAAGCAGTTGCTCCCGCCAGCCGCAAAACATTGCGATGGATGATCTCGTGGTTGGCAGATGCGTATCGGCCCATCAGGTTCATCGCGAGCCAATATTCCTGGCCGTCCTCGCTGTCCATTTCCAGCCACGCCAGATGTCGCAAATGCGGATCGTCGCGCACGAACGAAGGGGCTTTTTGCCGTGCGATATCCGTGTAGCGCTGGCAGACGCGCGCACCTGCTCCGCGACTTCCGCTATGACTGAGCAAAGCCACGTACCGGCCTGGTTTCACTTCGCCAAGCGGTTCCGGAAAATCGACGAAGCCCCATTCCACAAAATGGTTTCCGCTGCCGCTGGTTCCCAGCTGGTCCCAAGCGCGGCTGTGCATTTCGCGGGTTGTGGCGGTGATCGTCCAGTCTTCGTCCATCACGGCGTGTTGTTGGCGGGTCTTCTGGGCACGGCCCGTTCCAAAAACAGTTCCCTGTTTCAGAGCCCGATCGAGTTCACGGCAAGCTGCCATGTCGTTTTGTTCAATGAGCGGGACCGGCAAGTCCGTAACCGTCAGCTTCACTCGGCAGGCGATATCGACTCCGACGCCATACGGTACGATCGCGTTCTCACAAGCCAGCACGCCACCGATCGGCAGTCCGTAGCCTGGGTGTGCATCCGGCATTAGCGCAGCGGCGCGTGCGATCGGCAACCGGCACGCGTTTTCGATCTGGTGAATCGCCGTCGGTTCCAGCCCTACGCCCCAGGAAAGATACGGGATCGGCTCGCGCAGAGTCGGCTGGTTTTGGCACTGGATAATCGACTGGGCCAGTTCGCACCAAACCGGATCGGTCAGGAAAGCGTTCGGTGCTGCCACAATCAGGGGAATGACTTTCTTCGGCTTGAGAGACTGTTTCGGGTCAGCTGCGGCCGACTGAATACATTGAATCGCCGCACCCACTGAGTCACCGGGAACGCCCAACAGCAACAGTTTTTTCTTGTTCATGATTCTTGTGTTGAAACAATTTGCGGTGAATGAAACCGGCAGTGCAGGTTGCATAACAGGGAGGCTGATATCGCCCGACCGAAATTGATGGCCCTCAACGACGACCAATTCTACTGCGTCCGGTCAGATACAAAGGACCCGTGTAACCGGCCCGGGTTCAGGCCGGAACTGGATTGGCCGCGAAGATAACACGGAGAATTGCAGATCTGGCGAGTCCAATCATGAGCCAGTCGTCAAAAAACCCTGGCCACCAGAAAAAGAGCTGTCGTGGAACACTGGGCGTCGAGCGACAAGGGCCCAGGAAAAACCAACGGGCACCGGATCAGTTTGACCGCCGTCAAAACGAAACCTGTGCCCATGGTCGTACGCAATTCCGAATCGTCCAATCGCCTACCGAATGTAGATTCGCAATCCGGCAAATACGTTATGCGAGTTTATGCTACCGTCGGCAGAAAGGGCACCGAGTCCCTGAGCCGCGATGTTCAGGCTGAAGTCGCCGATCCCGAAGTACCGGTACTCGGCAAACAGGCTGGCTCGCTGGCTGACTGGCATCGCGGCTCCAGCGATGAACTGATAAGCGAACGAGGATGTTTGCAGGTCAATCGTGGCAGGAACTCCTACGGGCTGGATATTCGCATCGACAAATGCAAATCCGGCACCAGCTCCGATGTAAGGGGTCAGTCCGCAATTGCTGCAGTCCTTGAAATCAAAGAACAGGTTGGCCATTCCGGAATACAGATTCAACTTACCGTCCAGAGCCGCAGTGAGCGGAGCTGCGCCCGCCGTCAAAATGGAAGCTGATTCGAGCGGGTTGCTGCGATAGGCAAATTCCATATCGGTCCGAAACCTCTGACCCAGTTGTCGTCCGATCGAACCACCTACACACCAACCGTTGTCGGCCTCGAGTTCCAGTTCGGCATTTTGTGTTTGATTGAATTGGTCGGTCAAAGAGAGATCGATACTGGCGTCATTGATTTTCGTCCATCCACCAAATGCGCTGAGATATCGTCGCGGATTTCCGCAGCCCGTATCCATCCCACCGCACCCGGAGTTACACCCGCCGTCGCAGCCAGTGCTGTATGCCATGTCATAGCCCTGAACCGGGGCAGCGGCACAGCCGCCGTTATCGACATAGTTCACAGGCATGTAGTAACCGCCCTGTTGTGGCTGTTGTGCAGCGGCGGCAGTCGTCATGAACAAGGCGAAGATCAAGGATGCGGCGATTTGAACTTTCATTACTCGATTCCTGTACAATCACAAATGGGTCGGTTTTTTCAGGCCGCAATGCTCCAGGCCCGGTGGAGGCAAGAGTTCCCCGGCGCCCGATTCATCGGCAATTTTGTTGAATCAGGTTTAACCGTCGCAAACCCGATTCCCGGATTTTTCCGAAAAAGCCTCAAGGTCAGCCGTCAAAGTTTACCCAGGCTATTTAACAGGAACCAAAACGGCCAGAGATGGAAATGGTTCATCGTTGCCGACGAGACAAGTTTTGTCGCATCGCCCAGTGGGTGAAACGTGCAGTGGGCAGATCCGGGGCAGATTTGAAACTGCTGGCCGCACTTCAAATCTTTCCTGCCGGAAAGGATTGAATCAGCCCAGACGAAACTGTTATCAAGCGTGACTGCAGATTTCGGTTGTCAATGAAAGGCAAGATTAATTGGACCGCGAGAGGACGAAAGTGGCGCTGTCCAGCTAATTTCGCATCAAGACTACGAATGCTTATTGAAATGTTCGTTTCGAACTGCACCGGCCCTGGCTGCGCTGGTCACCCACAGATCAGCCCGAAGTGACTGAAGTGATGTCGAAATACCGGACACCGGGGCGCATCAATTTCCAGAATATCAGAGGCAAGTGGCCGAAAGTTGATGGCCGGCTGAATAGCCTGCCATGATAATCGTTTTGGCACGGGTAATCAAAATGGCTGATATTCGTTACGGATTCACCCGGTTTTCAAGGGCAAAACCTTTACACGGCACTTGGCAGATGATTACAATGAGCCCAGAGATATCCCTTCCCGATATCTTGCAATCATGCAACTTTGGCAAGAACAAGCTAGGCGCACAATGAGAATTATTGTTTTGTTGTTTTTCTGTTTGCTGGGCATTCCTTCGCTGGGTATTCCTTCGCTGGCCATGGCTCAGTGTGGTTGTGGAGATGGCGACTGCAGCTCGTCCTGCATCTGTGGCTGTCAGGATCCTGAGAATTCACCGCCGGCACTTGGTCGGGGTAACTCGGGAAATTCCAGCAACGTCACACTTTTGTACCAGATGCCATTGGCAGATATGATGGGCGGCGCTTCCAATGTTCGCGGAAACGATTGCTGGGGATGGACTGAAATTCAGTCGGGTCGTGAATTTGCGATCATGGGTATGACTCATGGGACATCTTTTGTGGAGATCACAACGCCGACGAACCCGCGGCTTGTCGGCTTCCTGCCAAGTGCCGGGACCAATTCGACCTGGCGCGACATTAAGGTCTACAACAATCGTGCGTACATCGTCGGTGACGGAAGCGGCAATAACACACATGGTGTTCAGGTTTTTGACCTTAACCGACTGTTGAAGACTTCTCGAAAACCGATCACCTTCTCGGTCGATGCACGATATACAGGTCTTGGTCGTGCCCATAACATCGCGATCAATGAGGATACCGGGTTTGCCTATGTAGTTGGATCACCAAGTCTCGGTTCCTCAGGCGGTCTGATTGTCCTTGACTTGAAAAACGGAGTCATGCCCACGCTGCATTCGGTTTTCTCGGCCGACGGATACACGCACGATGCCCAAATTGTCACTTACGCCGGACCAGACGCGGCCTATGTCGGTAAAGAGATTGCGTTTTGCTCCAACGAAGACACCTTGACGATCGTGAATGTAACGAAGAACGGCAATCCACCAAGCCAGATTTCGCGAATAGGCTATCCGGCGGCAAGATACAGCCATCAGGGCTGGTTGTCTGAGGACCACAAGACTTTTTATCTCAACGATGAACTGGATGAATTGCAGCTCGGACCGTTTCGAACACGAACCCATATCTGGAACGTCACGGACCTCGACAACCCGGTTTATGTCGGCAAGTTTGACGGAACAGAATCGACGATTGATCACAATCTTTACGTCAAAGGCGACTATATTTTTCAGGCGAATTACACGAGTGGCCTTCGGATCCTGAAGGTTAACAGGTTCGTAAAGCCTTCCATGGCCGAAGTCGGCTTTTTTGATACCTATGGACCAGACAACGGCACGGGATTCAACGGTGCCTGGTCATGTTATCCTTATTTTCCCAGCGGCAACATGATCGTTAGCGACATTCAGGGGGGCTTGTTCATCCTGAAATTTACACCTCCAAACTGATTTGACAATTGCATCCAGGCCGGAGGCCCCGGCGGGCTGTTTGCAAGGGTTCCGTTTAAGCGACTATTGGTTTGACCTGAGTCCCTTGCCTGAAAAGGCTTTTGGGAGGACGGGTTCCCTGCGCCTCGTCCGGGGAAATCCTGATTCTTCGTTTCGGCCACGATCATCAATTTGTGGTTGAGAGTTCCGCCAGGGGTTCCGGCCCACGTTCGTTTTCGAAGGGCCTGGAATGTTTTGGGATACAAGTCTTTGCGACAGAAAACCGTGTGTTGCCGGTCACGCGAACAGTCGTGACTGGCCCAGGGCCAAATAGCGGGGAAACGATTGACCATGAGATTTTCGATTCGCACCATACTGGCCCTGGTCGCACTGGTCGCTTTTTTCCTTGGCGCATTTTTTTCCGGATCTGAACTGTTCATTTCGTTGGCCATGATGATCGGGATGGCGATCATCCTGCTTTCGCTCGCCCTCGGAATCACCGAAGCCAACCCGGTTCGCCGAACATTCTGGATCGGCTTTTTTTGGTCTCTCGTTGAGGACACTGATTGTTTCCAGCTATGTTCCATCGTATGACCAGCTTGCAGATCGGGTCGTCATGCCAATGCGCAGGACTGGCGTGGTGACGAATGCAACTCCGTATTCTCCAATGCCGCCGGTGCTTTATCCTCCGATACCGAATCCAGGTCCGACGAATGGTAGCCCATTCAACCTTTTTAGTCGGCACCGACCCAATACGTGCAGTTTTATCCAGCCGGTAGTGCATTCACGACAAACACAGGCGAGCTAAATGCGCAGAAGTACGAAGTTCACGTCCTGTTCGCCCTGTTCTCGGGCCTGGTCGGCGGGAGGATAACCGTATGTTGTTTCCTGAGGTCAAAACGAATGGCCGGGAAACAGGAACCCGGCTCAATCTCATAAGGGATCGGAAGAATTTTTCACGTCGCATCTGGCCTGCCATTCCAAAAGATCAGCAGGAAGGTTTCAAGTACAGCCTCAACAGTTCGACTTCGTCAAAGTTTTGGCATGCGAGTTACATCGTGACATGTCTTACGGGGAATCCCCTGTAAATCGGAAAATCCCTGGAGCCATAAATCTCGTGATTGCGAAAATATTTCTTGCACTGACAGGATTGCTTTACCTTGGGCTGGCGGCGTGGTGCAGCGTTGCACCCGGCAAGGTTTCAGGCAAAGTCGGCTTTGAACTTGTGCCGGGCTCCGGCCAGTCCGAGTTTCTGGTCGTCTACGGGGGTTTGGAGTTTGGACTGGCATTGGTTTTTTTGCTGCCTCTGATTCGACCGGAGAGTCTGCAAACTTCTTTGATCGCCTGCGTTTTGATTCATGCCAGTCTGGTCGTCTTTCGAACTGTCAGCTTTTTCCTTTACAGCAACATCTCGTCGATGACCTACAAGCTGGCGATCGGCGAATGGGTGATTCTGGGCCTCGCCCTGATCTGTTTTATTTTCCTGAAACCCAAGCCGTGACTTGATTGTTCCGAAGCTGTGCACAGGAAGTTTGGATTGAGGCCTGCGTGAATCAATTGAATCACAAACTTCCGACAACGCTTCTGGCCCTGGCAGGAATCTTGCTGATCGGTTTGGGACTGTTTCATCTCGGAGTTTGGCTGGTCGTCGGCGGAAGCCTGGAGGGGCCCGTGTCCTGGAGAAAGCCGATCCTGTTTGGCTTCTCGACGGGAATGACTGTTCTGTCGCTGGCCTGGATTTATCCCAAACTCAGACCACGACCATGGGATACAGAGATATGTGGACTATTCTCCGTCGCGATGCTTTTGGAAGTTGTTTTGATCACGATGCAGCAATGGCGCGGCGAGGCATCACATTTCAATCACTCAACACCCTTTGACACAGGTGTCGAACAATGGATGACGTACGTTATCACCTTTGCGACTGCGGTAATACTGGATTTTTCCTGGCGAAGTTTTCGGCGGCTCGATGCGCCTCCTGACACGCAATTGGCCATTCGAATCGGCCTGTTGTTGTTGACCGTGTCGTGTTTGATCGGGTTTGCAATTCTTGGAGCAGGCAAGTATCAGGCCAGGCTGGGCAATGACCCGTCCATCTGGGGAAAAGCGGGAGTGACGAAATTTCCCCATGGAATTGCGATTCATGCCCTCCAGTTTCTGCCTTTGCTGTGCTGGTTAATGCAAACGGTGGGAATATCAAAACCAGCTCGCGTACGGCTGGTTGCATTCAGCGGTGCTTCCATGTCAGTGCTATTGGTCTTCAGTCTTGTTCAAACATTGCAAGGCAGGAGTCGGTTGGACTTCGGCCTGATTGGCGCGATCCTGTTGATTCTGGGCGCCGGATTGATGCTTCCGCTGGCTGCTCATTTGATTGGAAAGTGTCTCACGATTTTTCGGCGTGTGAGTTTGCCGAAGGTTCCTTCGATGCTGATTCTGCTGGCTCCGACGATGCTCGCCTGTTGCTGTGGGAGCGGACTTGTTGCAGCCCAGAACTGGCCGCAGTGGGGAGGGCCCCAAACGTCTATTTTTTAATTGAATCGGAGAAATTGCCCGAGCAAATCAAACTTGGCGAAACCTGGCGACGAGGTCTTGGCGAAGGATACTCGGCCATTCTGGTCGAGAATGGCCGACTCTACACGATGTATCGGAATGGCGACGAAGAAGTCGTTGTTTGCCTGGATGAATCCACTGGCGAGAACGAGGGTTTCAAGCCAGCAATTTTTTGGCGATTGGAGACCGCATCCTCCTGCTGGACGAAAAAGGAGTATTGGCGATCGCAAAACAAACCACCGCGTCGCTCAACGTGATTCAGCAACTGCAGGTGCTCAATGCGCCCAAAGCCTGGACGGTGCCGACCATGGTCAACCGCAGACTGTTTATGCGCGATCAGAGAGAGATCTTCCGGTTCGATTTGAATTGAACAGGGATTCAGTCTTGGGATTCAGAATTTAACTGACCCGCGCTGGGCGATATCGTCGGTCGAACCGCCAATCGATTGCTCCGGACGGACAATTCAGCGGCGTGGCAAGATCGAGGTCGGATAGTTCACGATGCCTTAACCGTTCGGATGTGTGGTTGCCAATCCGGTTAACAGCCGCCTGTTTGTTCGGTTCTCCGACAGGACTGTCTCATTCTGTTGCACGGGAAATCCCTAAATGTTCGGAAGAAAGATGATTTATCTGATTGTCGCGTCAATTGTTTTGGCGATTGGCTGGTTGGGTTGGAAAATGACATCGCGCAGCTCATATGAATCGGCGGAGTACCAAATTGTCGAGTCGGATGGTTCATTCGAGGTGCGGGAATATCCGGATTTGATGCTGGTCACAACGCCGATGGAGTTTCAGTCCCAGGGGAACGACGGCAGTTTTGGGAGGTTGTTCCAGTACATCAGCGGCGAAAATGAGAGCAGTCGCAAGGTCGCGATGACCACTCCGGTTTTTATGGAGAATGCGGACGAAAGTTCCAGAGGTCAAATGGGATTTGTAATTCCCAAAGAGGTGGTTGCTGAAGGAACTCCCGATCCCAAACGTGACAATGTTCAATTGAGAGAACGGTCGGGCGGACGTTTTGCGGTAATCCGATTCTCAGGTCGCGTCAGCAGTGACATCCGGGCTGAAAACGAGAAACAGTTGCGAGCATGGATGAGCAGCAAGAGCCTCGTCGGCGATTCCCGTGCCGAGTACGCCGGTTACGACCCACCCTGGACGCCCGGCCCATTTCGCCGAAATGAAGTCCTTGTTCGGTTGAAATAGGTGCCGCGCAGGTTGATTGTTCGGAGAACATGGTCCAAACTGTGTCACTCTTGACAATATTTTTCGAACCAACTTTGTAGCACTGCAGATGCTCGATTGCAGAAATCAGTTTCCAGATTTTTGAAAAGCTGCCACAACCAATTCGGCGGCTCGACGGCCTGAGATCATGGCGCCTTGAATCGAGGCAGTATCCAGATAATCTCCACACTGAAAAATGTTTCCAACGCCCAGTGCAGACTTTGCGACCGGAGAGAGGGCAGGGGGAGCCTGACGGGGAAGGGCGTTGGGGATTCGGCAGGTCTTCAGGTGTCGCCAGTTGTTTACTTCAGCACCGAACCAGTCAGTTAGCTGATTGAGCACTTGATCTTGCAGCAACTTTTCTTTTTCCGGTTCGACCGTTCCCAGGACCGTCACGGAAACCAGCGATTGGCCGGCCGGCGCATAGTTCGGGGCGACCTGACTTGGGACACAAAGATTGTTGATCACACCGCCGCTCTCTCCGTTCAAAACCAGAATTGGCTCTTCAATCGGCGGCTTTCTTGCTGCGAAATACAGACAGGTCACTCCATGCCAGGGCGTTGAGTATTCTTTTTTGAGCAATACGCCGGCCGTGGGCGCATCGCAAGCGAGCACGACTTTCGAAGCGGTCAGTGTTTCGCCCCCGGTCAGACGAACTGCATTCTGCTCGATGCCGTGGACTTGAGTGTTGGTCCGAATTGTTCCTGACGGAAGTTTTGCCGCCAGTTGATCAGCAATTGCTCCCATGCCTTGGGCGGGCAATGCCGCGTTCCCTTCCGAAAACATCTTGAATACGAAATCAAATTTTCGGCTGGAGGTAGTCAACTCCCGTTCCAGAAAAACGCCGCCGATAAATGGTCGGAAAAAGTGCTCGATAATCCGGCTCGAAAAGCCCTCTCCTTTGAGTTTTGCAAGAGTCGTCACTTCGCGTTGATCGTAAACCTGTTGCAGAGATTGTCTACAGATCCGGCTCTTCAACCTTGCGATTCGCAGCTTGTCGGCGAAACTGGCGATCGGAGACAGCGCTGTCGCGATCAGGTGTTTGGGTTGTCGCCAAGGGTCGGCGAATCGATGAAATTTGCCATGGAATCGGATCAGTGCACCTGGTGCAAAGCTTGCCACTTGCAACTTTTCGTAATCGAGCACTCGTTTCGCTTCAGGATAGGCTGTTAACAGAACCTGAAAACCACGGTCGAGCAGAAAACCATCGACTTCATCAGTTCGTGCCCGTCCTCCTGCCGCATCAGAAGATTCCAGAATTTGGCTGGATACCCCCAATTCATTTAGTCGAACTCCGCAACTCAGCCCAGCCAAGCCTGCCCCCACAATTAGCACTTCCGGTTTTGACATGGTGATTGGTGGTAGACTGAAGGAAGTTCGAATCTGTCAGTTTCGCAGGGGACGGAACCGTTCGTGGTTTCGATATGCAACTGCGGATAATTGCCAGCATCCGTTTTCGACTCAAGACTCAAAACACCATTGGACAAGATTGTTGTGAATACCAGGGAAAATTCCGGACCGGAACGGATGCAATGCATGGAGATCTGGGGTGGCAATCGCGCTATCGACAAGAGCTTTGAGGCTCCGGGTTTGAACATCTACGTTCACAGTGCACCCTACAAGGACAGCGAGTCCGGAGGCGGCGATATCTACTATCTGACTTCGTGCGCATCCGGCCGAATTTCCCGGTTTTTGCTGGCCGATGTGAGTGGGCACGGCGAAGCAGTCTCCAGGGTTGCGGTTTCGCTGCGTGACCTGATGCGACAGAACGTGAACAAAATCAGCCAGGGAGATTTCGTTGCCCAAATGAATCGGGAGTTTGGAGGAGTTGCCGACGAAAGTGCCTTTGCGACCGCTGTTGTCGCAACGTTTTTCGAGCCGCGAAAAACACTGGACGTCAGTGTTGCCGGGCATCCCTACCCGATCTATTATCGCGCCCGCAAGAAAAAATGGGTCCATCTCGATCCGGCTCAAAAAGATGGTGGCCTCGAGAATCTGCCGCTGGGAGTTCACGAGGATTCAAATTATCCTGGCCGGAAAATCCAAACGGAAACTGGCGACATGTTCCTGTTGTACAGCGATGCGTTTATCGAATCGCTCGATGGTGACGGGGAACAGGTCGGCATCGAAGGTCTGCTGCAAGTTCTGAACGAATTGGAAGAGCCCGAACCCGATGCGATATTTCCGCATGTGCGAGATCGCATTGCGGCCATGTCGGGAGGCAATCTTCTGGATGATGATGCAACGCTTATTCTCGGTCATTTTTCAACCAAAAAAGTCCGCCTGCGCGACAACCTGATGGCACCGTTCCGGCTTCTGGGAAGCGTCTCGGACAATACGCAACTGGGACGTTAGACGCGAGCAGCGCGTGGCTTCTCGGCCCGGCTGCTGACTCGTCACGGTTCACGGAACAACAATGTCCAATTGGCCCGGCCGCTAACGCGTCACGGCTCACAAAGTGGCGCTGTCCACTCATGCACAATCAGCGTCGATCAATTTCGGGCTGGACGATTTCGCAGCATCGGGCTTGTTCTCAAGCGGTATTCGGTTTGCCGGCCGTTAAGAAGCTGGTCGTTACGGCGGTCAATAAACTCCATGAATGATTGACCGTAAAAACCGTCGACGAAGGAGTGCAGAAAGTGTTTGGATTCGCCAGCCAAAAGGTCAAGCTTGAGAAAAAGTACAAACAGCTTCTCGACGAAGCGTACCAACTGTCACATGTGAATCGCAAGGCGAGCGATGACAAGGCTGCGGAAGCCGATGAAGTCCGCAAAAAACTGGATGCTCTGGAGAAGAGCACCCAACAATAAATCCAGGGCCGGTTGCAGCCAGAGCAGGATCAGCTCCAGGCTCTCCACCGCCAATCGGCCACCATTCCTGCAAACTCAAAAAAGGATTCCGTGATGAGAAAGAAACAAATCGGCGTTTACCTGTTCCTGGCGGCGGCTTTTGTGTCGTTTCTTTTTTCAGTCTCACTTTGGTTTAGTGGTAACCGGGAAGAAGGACAGTTTGTTGGGCTTTGGGTTCCATCCATTCTGGCATTGGGCTGTTTGATGTTGTCGGGGCGAGGTGCAAATCAATGAGTACCGTTGCCATTTTCATAATCGGTTTGTTTGTCAGTGCATTGACTTTTGCCGCCGTCATGCTCGTGGGCATTCAGGAAGCGGCCGATCCGGTACTTAGTCGCGTTGAAGACTTGACGAAACTCGAAAAAAAGATTGTCGGTCGTTGACTGTCGGGTGCAGTTCTTGAAGTAGCTTGGGCCCGCCAGTTAATCTTTTTTGATTGAATACGGTCAGACTTGAGACGCAAAATAACAACTTTTACCAGGAGAATTTAGTGATGAATGCTGAACACACAAAGAACTGGCCCGATTTGGCAATAGGGCTCTACGACAGACTGACGGGCAGCAATGCTGAAATCCAGTACGACTTCGACAAAATGCACGTAAAGGTCCCAAGTGGA
>JAYVKA010000228.1:0-6405 GCA_043768885.1 Planctomycetota bacterium | reverse complement strand
GTTTGGCTTCTGAGGTAATCGGCAACGGATTGCCGACGTTCGAGCCATCGTAGTAGGTCGAATCGCTGTTGAAAATCTCGCAGTACGTCCCTTCGGTTGGGACCCCCAGGCGGAACTCGCTGCGGACGATCGGAGTGAAATTGCAAACGACGATGACTGCGCGACCCGACTCGCTGCGCCGAATCCAGCTGAGTGTGCTGGAGGTATGGCTTTGGCAATCGATCCACTCGAAACCGGCCTGTTCAAAATCCAGCTCGTGCAAAGCCGGCTCGTTGCGGTAAAGACCATTCAGGTCAGTGACCAGCTTTTGAATGCCGCGATGACGATTGTGCTCCAGCAGTCCCCAATCGAGGGCCTGGTTGCAATTCCATTCGATGAACTGGGCGAATTCGCCCCCCATAAACAAGAGCTTTTTGCCCGGGTGCATCCACATGTAGCTGTACAACAGCCGCAGGTTTGCAAATTTCTGCCACAAGTCGCCAGGCATCTGGTCAATCAATGAGCCCTTGCCATGAACGACTTCGTCATGCGAAAGCGGCAGCAGAAAATTCTCGGCGAACGCATAAACCAGGCTGAACGTCAGTTCGTCATGATGATACTTGCGGTGTACCGGATCGTTACGCATGAATTTCATTGTATCGTTCATCCAGCCCATGTTCCACTTGATGCTGAAGCCCAAACCGCCGGCGTAAACGGGACGACTGACGCCACCCCATGCGGTCGATTCTTCGGCGATCGTCAGCACGCCGGGATATTGTTTGTGGGCTTCGGCGTTGAACTCTTTCAGAAACTCGATCGCTGCCAGGTTTTCGCGACCGCCATGTTTGTTGGGAATCCACTGCCCCTGTTTGCGGCTGTAGTCGAGATACAACATCGACGCGACTGCATCCACACGCAGACCGTCGATGTGATACTTGTCCAGCCAGAACAACGCGTTGGCCGTCAGGTAATTGCGGACTTCGTTGCGTCCGTAGTTGAAAATCAGCGTGTCCCAGTCGGGATGCACACCTTGTCGCGGGTCGGCATGTTCGTACAAGGCTGTTCCGTCAAAACGGGCCAGGCCATGGGCGTCTTTCGGAAAATGGGCCGGCACCCAGTCGATCAGCACTCCTACTCCATGCTGATGACAATAGTCGACCAGGTACATCAGTTCCTGGGGCCTGCCGTAACGACTGGTCGCGGCGTAGTAGCCGACGGTTTGGTATCCCCAACTGCCGGTGTAGGGATGCTCGCTGACCGGCAACAACTCCAGATGTGTGAAGCCTGTTTGCTTGCAATAGTCGACCAGCTCGTGAGCCAGCTCGCGGTAGTTCATCCAGCCATTGGTGTTCGTGTGCTTCTGTCGCCAACTGCCCAAGTGGACTTCATAAATCGAAATGGGTTGGCGGAGACAATTGCTTTCAGTCCGCTGTTCCATCCACCCGCTATCGTTCCAGGTGTACGAATCGAGGTTGGTAACAATGTTCGCCGTCCGTGGCGGCACCTCGGCCTGAAATCCAAACGGGTCGCATTTGTCGATCGCCCGGCCCTGTAATCCGGTCAGGCGAAACTTGTAGAGAGTCCCTTCGCCGATTTCCGGAATGAACAATTCCCAGATGCCATTGTCGCCGCGCGGCTGCATCTGAAAACTGCGGCCTTCCCACTTGTTGAAATCACCGACTACCGAAACGCTTCGGGCATTGGGAGCCCACAGTGCAAAGTTGACTCCAGCCACACCCGAATCCGTCCGCAGATGCGCACCAAGCCGATCGTAAATTTTGTAGTGGCGGCCTTCGCCATACAGGTGCAAGTCCAGTTCGCTTAACATTGGGGTCGCTGGTTTCGTGCTGACAAACTGGTTGGAGGCGGATGCAACGTTGCAATTGCCATGATAGTTCCGCAACGGAGAATGCTCGACGGGGGGCTGGCAGAGGGTCTCGTTTCCGGCAGGATTCGTCAGCATTTGATGCGGGGCTTTCGGTTAGAGATTTGCGGCGTATCCGGCTTTGGCGATGCCTGAAACACGGGCTGCCAATGCATTTGTCAAACCACGCATGGCTGCGCGAATCGAGGGGACTTCGACGGAGCGGACTGTCTCCGGGGCGATTCGAACCACGTGTCGGGAAGGTTTCAATTGCTCCGCACACCAGATGCGACACTCGACGTCATGAATATTCATGGCACTGTCGATCCGCTTCCAAAGATCGCAGTTTTTGATCGGAGCCATCTCGCCGAAATGCTCCCAACTCCAGTTGCTTTCTTTCCAGTCAGCAAGTCCAGAGCGGATTCCGCGACCGATATACCGGCTGGCTGTAACGAGAGTCACGCTGGACGCGATGTCCAGAGCCTCAAGACCTCGCACGACCGACAATAGCTGCAAACGCTCGCCACACATACCCGGTTCGTCATCGGCTGCTTCGATGCGATCTGACCCGCCGGTCTCCTGCAACACGAACTGCCATCGACCACCGTCAGGCAATTCGTTAAGGAAGACCTGGGTTAACAACAGGTAATGGGGCATTTCCCTTTTCATGGGGCACCTCTTCAGTCAGTTCCGGACAAAAAATGTTCGTCTGACAATCCATTGTCGGTCGTGCCACTCCGTGCATATCTGCAAGAGACGTATCGGCAAGGGCAACGCAGACATCAGAGGTTGCCCCGCACTTTTTTCCGGCAAAGTTTTCCAGACGGGTGAATGACCGGAACCAGCGATACATCCGGAAAGGTTTGACACCAGATCGTTGGTGAATTCGATCTCGTTTAACCATCAGCCGCAGGCGAACGGGCTCGAAAACGGTCGAATGGAAAAACGCGTACGCCTGCGGCTGACGGTTAAACGAAGAGTGATTTCTGATCCGACACTATTAATCAACCCCGAACAGTTTTCGAGTCCATCGGATTTCATCCGCAATTCCGGAAACCAGCGATTCCGGTTGAAGATGTTCGGGCAACACGCCCCAGGCATACGTTTCGACTTCCCAGTCGATTTCAGGTTCGTCCTTCAGCAGCCCAACGCATTTTGCAATTTCAGGTTGTGTCGTCGAAAGCCCGCCCCCAAGCGTCTCCGCGAAAACTGGCACATGAAAATGGATTCGCCAGATCCCTGACCGTTGGGCGGATTCAATGGCTTCCGGAAGATCATCGAAAAATTCACCGCTGGACGTGCTGGTCTGGTGCAGAAACTTCGGCTCTCCAAATGCCATCAAAGATTTGATCAATTCCGGATTCTGCTCGTCCAGCGTGGAGGCACTCCCGAATCGGGCCTCGATCGCCGAGGAGACCTGTACTTTCCAAATTCGAATTCCCGCCGAGCGATACTGTTGAATGGCTGACTCCTGGGACTCGAACATGACTGCGCTGTGGCAAATATCGTGGCAGACTCCCAAATATTGCAGCACTGGCAGTCCAAGTCGGTCTGCTTCAGGGATCAAATACGTCGCGAAGAATTCCGTTACGTCGCGAGCCTTGTTCAGGCAACATCCGGGTTCCGGTTCGATCGCCAATCGAATTCGCTTGCCGGTCGATTCTTCAACCTTCATTGCATGACGCACCCAGTCCAGCAAATTGACTGCGCAACGATGCAAGAACGCATCGTCATAATTTCTGGCCCGCCATCCAAGAGGCGATGTGGAAATTGAGCCGGCACTTCGGTCGCCCAGAAGAGCGACAAGTATTCCAGCCAGGCGTTTTGTGTAATCCAGTCGTCGCCGGTCGTTCCAGGCGGGCTGATAAACCAGGTGTTTGACGACCGGTTGATGGAAATCTCCCATCGGAAAACCATTCAGGGATTGAACGCAAAGATCGTTTTCGGCAAGAACTTCCTGCAATCTCCCAATTCCGTCTGGATTGACCAGGGATTTTTCGACGGTTTCGTTTAACCACAAACCGCAGGGCAACCCGATTTCCGAGGCACCAAGTGCAGAGCGGACGGCGGACGAATGCTCCACGAGGTTTTTCAACACGTCATCCAGCGTTACTCCCGGGTGGACGTTGGTGCAATAACCAATGGACGGCGTTTGTGGACGATGGCTTTTCATAATCCAGGAATCCATCGAAGAACTTTCAGATCATGTCGTATCGGGATGGCCCGGGAATTTCAGGGCCGAAACCGCCAGAACCACCCACCCGAGCATGAACAGAATTCCTCCGACCGGAACAAGTCCGACGAAGAATCCGATTCCGCTCAAAACCCAGGCGTAGATGCAGAACGAAAACAGAACGATCGCAATCACAAACACCGCCGTCAACGCCCTGGCGACCTGTTCAGAAATACGTTGGCGGGACAAGCCAATTGCGACCAGCGTCAATGCGTGAACCATTTGCCAGAGTACAGCGCTGTGCCATGCCGCCAGGCGACGGGGACTGTCGTCTGCAAACCATTTGGGCAGTACCTGCTCCAGCGAATGGGTCCCTATTGCGCCCAGCCCAACCGCCAGACAAGCCAGCAGCGCGCCTGCTACGTAGGCCGTTCTCCATGCTTTTTGGTCGTTCGAAATGTTCATTGGTGTTGCCACTTGCGAACGGGCTGCTTTCAAAATAGCTTTTGAGGTTCCGGGTTCGTCGGAAAACTGACTGCAATCGGAAACGCTTCCGTGTTCACAGACTGGATCTATGCAATGTTAACAATCGCAAGCACCCGCGCGCACTGCGCGAAATTGGTCTTCAACAAATCGGCAAAGCCTTTCCTGGTTGCTTCGGTGCTGTTTTTGCTGTCCCCCATTTGCCTGCGAACTGCCGTTGCACAGGACAGCGATCCAAAAATTCCGGACGAACTGCTGACGGTGGCCGAGAAAAGCAATTACGAAGCGACCTGTCTGTCAGCCGAAGTTGACAGCTTTATCGACGCGTGTGCTGCGCGAGCCAAACATGCAAGTGCATTCGAATTTGGCCGAACGTCCAAAGACCAACCCATGCGGGGGCTGTTAATCGCCAATCCGCCCGTTGAAACCCGTCCCGATGATGGACGGCTTGTCGTGCTGTTGCTCGGAAACATTCACAGCGGCGAATGCGACGGCAAAGAAGCGTTGCTGATGATGGCCCGCGAACTGACTTTGAATCCCGACCATGATTGGCTGAAGAAAATCGTCTTTCTGGTCGTCCCCAACTACAACGCTGACGGCAATGACATGGTTGCACCCGACAATCGGCGCGGACAGATTGGACCGGCCAAAGGAATGGGAGAAAGGGAAAACGCCCAGGGCTTTGACTTGAATCGGGACTTTATGAAACTTGAATCGCCCGAAGCCCAGTCGCTGATTGGGCTGGTTCAGCTTTGGGACCCGCACATGTTTGTCGATTGCCATACGACGAACGGTTCACGACATCGTTACCAGTTGACCTACGATGTGCCGCACAATCCGGCCAGCCCTTCGCCGCTGCGGAAATTTCTTCGCGAAAAAATGATGCCGGAAATCACGGACAAACTCCGCGAAAAAGATTTGAATTCTTTCTACTACGGCAACTTCGACCGTGAACGAACCAAATGGACGACTTACGGGTTTGAACCCCGTTACAGCACTGAGTACATCGGCATGCGTGGGCGACTGGGGATTCTGTCCGAGTCGTACAGTTACATTTCCTACCGCGATCGAATTGAGGCAACCCACGCGTTCGTTTCAGCATGTTTGAATTACGCGAGTGAAAATGCCGACACGATTGCCGAACTGACCAAACAGATCGACGAGCAGTGGACCGGAATCGCCAGCCAAAACCCCGGCCGATTCGATGTGCCATTGGACGCTGTTATGTCCAAATTTGAAAAGCCTGCGACGATTCTCGGCTTTGAAGGAAACGGCGACGAGCCGAAAGATTTCGAGGTTGAGTTCTGGGGCGACTATCAAACTGCTGCGAAAACCAGCTTGCCTTACGCCTATTTGCTGCCTGACAGTCTGCCTGAGGTTGCAAAGAATCTCCGAAACCATGGAATCGTAGTCGAACGACTAACGGCGGCAACCGAGATCCACATCCAGTATCAAACGGTCCAGGCGATCCGTCGCAGTCCGCAGCCATTTCAGGGACACGAGATGGTTCGACTGCAAACCAATTCCGGTCGCGAAAAGAGAAGTTTCCCGGCAGGGACACTCGTGGTGCGAACGGCCCAGCCGCTGGGACGACTGGCCGTATGGCTGTTGGAACCCCAAAGCATTGACGGGCTCGTGACATGGAATTTTTTTGACGGGGTTATTGAACAAGGCAAAGAGATTCCTGTCTGGCGAATTGATCAACCGCTGGAAATCCCGATTGAGCCCATGCACAAGCCTTGAAGCCACATCCATACCAGCCCGAAGCGCAAGCGAGTGAATTGGTTGCGCCCGGAGAGTATTCACCCGCTTGCGCTTCGGGCTGGTATTACCTCAAATGCAGCAATGCGTAAACAGTCGCTATTTGCCATCGCCCGATTCCTTGCCCGCCGATTCCGCTTCGGCG